>DATDAG010000580.1:0-5681 GCA_036525495.1 Anaerolineales bacterium | reverse complement strand
ATATCCACGCCGCCGAAGGACATTGATACCCTTTTCAAAGGTAGCCTTGCCAACCGAGTCATACACTACATCTACGCCTTTATTATTTGTCAAGCGATTAACCTCGGTTTCAAAATCCACCTGTGTGTAGATGATAACGTCATCCGCGCCAGCGTCACGCGCCAACGCGGCTTTTTCCTCGGTGGAGACGGTCCCTATTACTCGTGCGCCTCGCAGTTTGGCGATCTGCACCAGAAGGTGTCCCACACCGCCGCTTGCCGCGTGGACGAGCGCAGTCTCTCCCTCCTTTATAGGATATGTGCTGTGAGTAAGATAATGCGCTGTCAGTCCCTGCTCCATTACCGCGGTTGCATGTTGTACATCCAAATCTTTCGGTACAGGAACAAGATACCAGGCGGGAACAATGGCATACTCAGCATAAGACCCTTGCACACTGGCGTAGGCCACCCGGTCGCCCGGTTTGACCTCCGTCACGTTTGAGCCTACAGCATCGACTACACCCCCACCTTCCTGTCCCAGTGTGAGCGGAAGCGATCCCTGATAACGACCGATACGGTGGTAGATATCTATAAAATTAACACCCGCCGCTTCGATTCTGACTCGCGCTTCTCCCTCCCCCGGTTCTGGTTTCTCGACATCCTCATAACTCAATACCTCGACCCCTCCATACTCATGCACTCGGACTGTTTTCATCCTGGTCCTCCTTCAATAGATTTCGATTCTCTGCTCGACGATATCTCCGTCGGTCCAGTTCCCTTTCAACCATTTTGCCACATTTTGCATAGCGGATTGTAAAAATGCATTGTCGTTCCCGATCATGGCACAGCCAATCACCGCATCCTGCCACACATCATGCAGATCCATCTCTGCCACAGAGATGTTGAACTCGCGCCGCAGTCGGGAAATCAGTGGCTTGATCCGCCCACGTTTTTCTTTGAGGGAGCCGCAGGCAGGAAGGTGAAGATGAATGGTCAATGTCGCGATCATTTCATTGCATCACGTAATTTGCTTGCAAGTTCTGCGGCATCTTCATTCCTGCAAGCATCATCCCTTGATAGGAACCTCAGCCCGCGTTCGGCAACATCCTTGCCTCGCGGAACAAGCCATATATGTAGATGCGGTGCTCCATCCATCATTGATACCTGATAAATCCTTTCAGCGTCGGTGTGGGCTTTGAGGACGTTGTATATCGTTTTCGTTAGCGGAGTAAGGGTTGCTGATTCTTCACTCGTCATTTCACCGTAATCTAGGAAATGCCGCTTAGACTCGATTAATAACGTGCCAAGCGGTCCCATATTGACAGGCGCGTGGCAGACCATCCAATATTCATCCTCATCGATATACCCACCGGGAGCAGCAGCTTCTTGTCCTTTGTGTTTACGGCAGACGAAACAGTTATCCATAACTCTTATTTCAATTTACGAATTACAAATTACGATTTACAATCCCTCGTATGGACATCGAAATCGAATACAACAAAGCCCTAGATTATCTCTACTCTTTTGTAGATTATAGCCTGAAACATTCCTCCGAACTTGCCAAAGCAGAGTTCAACCTTGACCGTATGTTCGCGTTGATGGAAGAATTGGGCAACCCGCAAAACACATATCCCATCATCCATGTGGCAGGGACGAAGGGTAAAGGTTCGGTCAGCGCGTTGTGTGCGTCAGCATTACTCGCGGGGGGATATAAGGTCGGGTTGTACACGTCTCCGCATTTGCTGGATTATTGCGAGCGGATTCAGGTCAACGGCGAGCCGATCTCACATGAGTTAATGGTCGAGTTGGTGGAGGAGATCAAGCCAGCTGTTGCAAGGACCCCAAAACTCACGACTTTCGAGATCACCACTGCGTTGGGAATGCTTGCATTTGCCAAAAAAGGATGCAACACGGTCGTGCTTGAGGTTGGCTTGGGCGGACGCCTGGATGCGACCAATATTGTTATGCCGAAAGTTTCGGTCATCACCTCCCTGTCTTACGATCACATGACTGTACTGGGAAATACGCTTGCCAAAATCGCGGGTGAGAAAGCCGGCATCATCAAACAAGACGTACCGGTGGTTTCCTCTCCTCAGAAGGATGAAGCCCTCGATGTTTTGGAGCGTGTAGCCAGGCAGAGGGAAGGCAAGTTTATTCTGGTTGGCAAAGAGGTAACGTTTGAAAAATTGAGTTCCTCATTGGATGGACAAACCATTCGAATTGAAAACAACCTTCAACCTTCAACTTTGGAAATCCAACTCCCTCTGCTGGGCGAACATCAAATCGAAAACGCCGCAGTTGCCTACACTGCTCTCAAGACAAGCGGTATCGAACTCTCGGAGGATTCCATCCAAAAGGGGTTTTTTCAGGTAAAATGGCGAGCCCGTTTTGAGATTGCCCGACGCGATCCGCCCATCATTTTTGACTCGGCGCACAATCAGGACTCATTTGTCAAGTTGCGGCAAACGCTCGATGATCATTTTCCAGATAAGCAGGTCTATCTTATCTTTGGTGCATCGGAGGATAAGAATATCCCCGGCATGTTCGCAGAGATGAAACCAAAAATCAAGAAACTAATCGTCACGCGCGCTGATCATCCGCGTGCTTTATCCCCGGAACAAATTATCGAGTTGGCGGATCAGGCTGGGGTCCCGTATGAAGCGGCAAGTCCTGTTGAGTCAGCATTTACGCGGGCGTTGGAGTTATCATCAAAAGATGGTAGCATTGTCTTATCCGCTGGCAGTATGTTTGTTACGGCGGAGGTAATGCAGGCATGGAATAAAATAAATGCCCTCACCCCCAACACCTCTCCCAGCGGGAAAGGTGCGAAAGAGTGAGGGGAGGACACATGAGTCACCCTAAAGAGTGGAACGAAGAAGAAGAGAATTTTGACCTGACCCTCTCGCAACGCACAGAGGAGTTGTATCGCATTCCCAACCGCGAGGCGGATGCCGATGGCATGATCGAAGCCGCGGTATTGCCGTTGCGCGACCTGATCATTTTTCCGCGCATGGTATCGCCGATCTTTGTTGGTCGTGAGGCTTCCTTGCTTGCTGTGGAGGAAGCCCAACGCAAGGGCTTGACTATCATCGGACTGACGCAGACCGATCCCGATCAGGATCATCCCAGCGCTGGCGATTTCCTGCCCGTGGGCGTGGAGATGGCGGTGGGACGCTTGCTTGCGATGCCAGACGGCTCGCACTCTGCGCTCGTTCAGGGACGCCGCCGCGTGGAAATTGTGGAGTTCACCCGCACAACCCCTTACCTGATCGTGCGAGCACACGTCGTTCCTGAACCTCAAACTGCAGACCGCCAAACGCAGGCTCTCATGCGCTCCGTCCTGGACCTGTTCGACCGTTGTGTCCAATTGGATCGTACCATCCCCGATGAAGCGCACCTCTTCGCGATGAACATTTCCGAGCCCGGCTGGCTGGCGGATATGATCGCCACGTCGCTGGCGTTGAACTACGAAGCGAAACAAAGCCTGTTGATGTTGCTTGAGGTGCGCGGACGTTTGCAGGCGTTGAACAAGATCCTTGCGCAGGAAGTGGACGTGCTCGAGTTGGAGGATGAGATCCATTCGCGTGTGCAGGATGAAGTGGACAAAAGCCAGCGAGAGTTTTATCTGCGTGAACAGATGCGTCAGATCCAAAACGAATTGGGCGAAGGCGATATTTTCACCAAGGACGCGTCCGAACTAAAGAAAAAGCTGGAGTCGGTGAACCTGCCCGATGAACCCAAAGCTGTGGCATTCAAGGAATTGGACCGCCTGAGCCAGATGCCGCCGATGGCGCCCGAAGTGGGAATCATCCGTTCGTACATTGACTGGATCGTCGAGTTGCCGTGGACGAATTTCACGCCGGACAATCTCGATGTGAAGAACGCCGGGAAAATATTGGAGCGCGACCATTACGGTCTCAAGAAAGCCAAGGAGCGCATTCTTGAGTACATCGCTGTCCGTTCGTTGAAACCGAAAAAGGAACGACAGCCGATCCTGTGTTTTGTCGGTCCTCCCGGCACCGGCAAAACTTCACTCGGGCGTTCGATTGCCGAAGCGCTCGGTAAGAAGTTCGTGCGCGTGTCCCTTGGCGGCGTGCGTGATGAGGCTGAAATCCGCGGTCATCGCCGCACGTATATTGGTGCGTTGCCCGGGCGTATCATCCAAACCATGAAGCGGGCAGGGACCTCAAATCCGCTGTTCATGCTGGATGAAATTGACAAGTTGTATTCTGATTTTCGCGGCGACCCGGCTTCTGCCATGTTGGAAGTGCTCGATCCCGAACAGAACAACGCCTTCAGCGACCATTACCTTGAAATGCCGTTTGACCTGTCGAAGGTCATGTTCGTCACAACCGCCAATTATTTGGGGAGCATCCCGCCTGCCTTGCTCGACCGCATGGAAGTGATCGAATTCCCGGGATATATCGAAGAAGAGAAACTGGAGATCGCGACCCGTTATTTGATCCCGCGTCAGATCGAAGAAAATGGGGTGGATGAGATCAATCTCCAGTTTGAGTCTGAAGCGGTGCGGCGCATCATCCGTGAATATACCTATGAGGCGGGAGTCCGCAATTTGGAGCGCGAGGTGGGGAGAGTCTGCCGCAAGGTCGCAAGGCTGAAAGCGGAGGGGAAAAAGTTTCCCTCGACGATCACTGCAGAAGCGGTTGAAAAATTGCTGGGTCCGCAACAATTCTTCCAATCGGAGGCTGAACGCGCCGATGAGGTTGGTGTTGTAACTTCGCTGGCGTGGACGGAGAACGGCGGCGAGATCATGCCGGTGGAGGTGGCGATCCTTGAAGGAAAGGGCGGTTTGCAAATGACCGGGCAGATGGGCGATGTGATGCAGGAATCCGGTCATGCCGCGTTGACGTTTATTCGATCTCGTGCGGCGCAATTGAATATTGACCTTGAAGTCTTCGAACGCATGGACATTCACGTCCACATGCCGGAAGGGGCGATCCCGAAGGATGGACCGTCTGCGGGGATCACGATGGCGACCGCGATCATCTCTGCGTTGACCGGGCGGCCGGTGTTCAAGCACGTCGGCATGACAGGCGAGATCACCTTGCGCGGGCGCGTGCTTCCGATCGGCGGCGTACGCGAAAAAGTTCTGGCAGCACACCGTGCCGGGATCAAGACCGTGATCCTGCCTGAAAAGAATTTAAAAGACCTGGTAGACCTGCCGAAAACTGCCAAGGCGGAATTGAAGATCATCCCTGTTAAACATCTGGATGATGTCTTGAAGATCGCCCTTTCATCTGAAGTGGTTACTGAACCGCCAAGACCGAAGAAACAAAATAAAGAGGAGACGCAGGAAGACGGAGAATAAATCAGGGATTATGAATATGTAGTACGTAATCCATTCTGCGCAACAGGCAGGATCGTAGATATGCCCATTGATCTAAGAAACAAAGTCGTTCTCATCACAGGCGCATCGTCGGGGTTTGGAGAGGATGCTGCTCGTCTTTTTGCGGCGGAGGGATGTAAAGTAGTGCTTGCCGCGCGGCGACTTGACCGTCTGCAATCTCTCGCAGTGGATATCCAAAATACCGGGGGCGAGGCGCTTGCCATCCCTGTGGATGTGAACGTGCCGGCCGAGATCGAGGTGATGGTGCAGACCGCTCTCGATTTGTACGGAAAAATTGATATCCTCTTCAACAACGCCGGGTACGGGAGCATGGATTGGTTCGAAAACCTTGAACC
>DATDAG010000579.1:0-4225 GCA_036525495.1 Anaerolineales bacterium | reverse complement strand
GGCGGAATTTCTGGACATTCCTGCTGACCAGCATGGACTCTTCCTGAAAATTGCCAGGCAGGAAAAAAGTACTTCCAGTCTGGATGTCATACCGCCTCTTTCCCATATCGAACCTGCTACACATCCCAAGCCGAAACCTGGCAATTTGCCTGTTCCTCCTACCCCGCTTGTAGGTCGTGAAAACGAGATCAATGTCATCGTTCGTCAGCTGCTCGAACCTGCCTGCCGCCTGCTCACGTTGACAGGTCCAGGAGGCATTGGTAAGACACGTCTTGCCATCGAAGTGGGGCGTCAGCTCGAATCCCATTTCAGTGATGGGGTCTACTTCATCTCACTTGCTGGTATTGGTATGACCGAGTCCATTGTCCCAACCATTGCTGATGTGCTTGGTGTGGCTTTCTCAGGTCCTGCAGAACCACTTGTTCAGGTTATAAATTTTCTCCGAACGAAACAGATTCTGCTTGTGATTGATAACATGGAGCACCTGATTGAAGGAGCCAGCCTGCTGGGCGAACTCCTCCAACAGACCCAACAGGTCAAAATGCTCACCACCTCACGAGAACAATTGCGCCTGCAATGGGAATGGATTTTTGACGTCCAGGGTTTACCTGTCCCCGAAGAGGGGGATGAAGACATTGAAAACAACAGTGCTGTTTCTCTTTTTCTCAACCGAGCCCGTCAGGCTTCGCAATCTTTTTCGACAGGTTCAGAAGATACGGGCGCCTTGATCCGCATTTGCAAACTCGTGGGTGGATTGCCTCTTGCCATCGAACTCGCTGCATCCTGGGTGCGGACACTATCCTGCCGCGAGATTGCACGGGAACTTGAACGCAACCTTGACCTCCTTGAAGTAAAAAAGCTTGATATTCCCCAGCGTCATCGCTCGATAAAAGCCGTCTTTGATCACTCCTGGGCGCTATTGACCGAACAGGAACGCACCATACTGAAGCGACTCTCCGTGTTCCAGGGTGGTTTTACGCGTGAAGCCGCCGTCCAGGCTATGGGAGCAACCCTTCCCATACTTTCATCTCTTGTGGAAAAATCGATCCTGCGTTTTAGTAGGAATAGCAACCGTTATGACCTGCATGAATTGATCCGCCAGTATGCCTTTGCCCAACTTGGCTCTGACTCCAAAGAGGAGAACAATGCTTCCGAGCAGCATGCTTTATATTTTGCAGATTGGATCGCCGCATTGGAGGCTCCTTTTAAGAGTGCACAACAGCCCCAAACTGCACAGCTGATTCGCACGGAAACCCCAAATTGGCTTGCCAGTTGGTATTGGGCAGTTGAACAGCGACGGCTGGATATCCCCAGGAAAATGTCACCATGCTTGAATTGGTACTTTGAAGTTCATGGTTATTATGATGAAGCACTTTCCATGACAAAGAACACCCTCGATGTATTCCGCACAACTGATGGGATTGCAAGCCCCAAAGGGGCTGAAGATATATCCACCTTTGCCTTTCTGCTAGACCAAGAAGGCTGGTTTGAATTTCGTAAAGGGAATGTAGAACGGGCAACGACGCTCTTGGCAGAGAGCTTGGAGATTGCTCGTGATGGGAACGATGCGGAAGTACTTTATTACATCCACGCAAACTGGGGGTATCTTTCTCTGATGCAAGGCGACACTTCGGAAGCACATAGTCTCACAGCCAAAAGTCTCGACTATGGAAAAACTTTATCGCCGTGGCACACCGCAATTCCCATCAGTATGCTTGGGATTGTGGCTTATCAACAGGGAGATCTGGCCGAAGCTTACCAGCAATTGATGGAGAGCCTGGATATCTGGCGCTCTGTTGGTGATCCACGCGGGCTGGTCTTTTGTATGTTGTATCTCGGCATGACCACCATTGCTCTTGACCGGATCGAAGAGACGCGTTCCATTTTGCAGGAAAGCAACGTGATGGCAAAAACCAACAAAGACCGTTGGGCGCACGCGTTCGGGTTGGATATGCTTGGGATGGTGGAGCTGTCACAAGGTCAGAATGATGAGGCGTTGAAAAACTTCTCACAGAGTGTCGCGCTCTACAAAGAGATCGGTGACCAGTTGAATGCCATGCAGTCCACCGTCCATCTTGGACAAACATATGCGGCGCTTCGTTCAAAAGATGAAGCGAAACGCCTGTTTCTGGAAGCTTATGTTGCCGCTCGTGAGAACAAATGGACTATCATCATCATGGGTGCGCTTGTTTCCTTCATAGAGATGGAAGTCGAGCTTTTACCTGAGACAAAGTTGGCAGTGGCGCTGTCTGTAATCTCGAATCCCTCCGTGACACCACATCTGCGGACCCGCTGTGAGCACATACGCGATGAGACAGTATCACACATCACAGCAGACCAGATCGAAGCAGTGGAAAATTATGTAAAGCAAAAGGCGATGGAAGATTTGGCGATGGAAGTTCTGAATTAGCCCGTAGTCACTGGATTGGGGAAAAACGATCAACCTCCTTCGACATACAAGTAAAAAACGATTGCATAATGATGTGCCTTGATCTCATCCGCCCCAGATTCTATTCTCTCAACATGGAAAAAACCCCATGGCTTTCCAACTAAGATTTGCCCCCTCGGGATAAGGATCGAGATATGGATGTGAGAGTGTCCGTTCGTGGTGATTGTCTGAACGGCATGCCTAACAGACTCTTGAACCGACGTCGAGACCATTCCCCAAAAAGTTGGTGACAGGTTGAGATGTGTCAGAACATCCACCAGCCAGGCATGTACTGCATCGTCTATGCCGACATCAGAAGTTAATCCTAGTTCTCCGAGGATCTGCCAGTTGGTATCGTGGATTTTTGCACTTGTGTTCACTGCTATACACCAAATATTATGATAATGTTCCCGCAGGCATATTGTAGGTGCCTGCGGGAATGCTTTTTTAAATTACAACCAACAGGTTATTGAATCGGGATGACAAAAGTTGTGCTGGTATCATTTACACTGATTGTCTATGCTCTTTCTTTCATTAAGGCTTTTTCCGTTGGCAATCTGGAAATAGATATCAGATCGCCACTCGCAATGATTTACTCGTAAAATTAAATTTGCCGATAACATCCTTGCAATACGCAATTTTTCTGGCCGAAGACCACCGCTCACGGCTTCACTTGCACGGTATCTATAATCTGGTGGAAAAGGTTCTCCGTTATCGCACCCGGTTGATCCGACTCGGTTGTATCTACAAATCCGCCAAACAGGTAAGTACACCCGTCCAGTGACATGTAATATCGAATCTCTTTCGTCCCGCTTGGAAACTCCCATGGATGAAGATTCTCGTAGGTTTGAGCAGAGTGACCACTGATTTGTGTATCCGGCTTACGCTCAAAGGTAAACCATGTTTCCATGTCAGGTGCCTGGTGTACTGATTTACTCTCGCCAGACTGCATATTTAGCAGGATTTCTGTTGCCGCCGGGTCATAATTGTAGATATCATGAATGTAGGTGCCTTCCTTCACTATTTTTTGGATTTCGGGGGTAACCACGGACATATAAATGAAATTTGGGACGCCCGCATCTGAATCAGGAAGTTTGAAACCAAATGTCTGGCTGTACAGGGCTTGCTCACTGACTTGTATTTCTGGTGGGTAGCTGATTCCATATCCGCACTGCTGGCTGGCGCTGGTGTATGTTGTCCATGAAGTGGGGATCGGCTCTTGGCTGTCTTCAGCAGGCGTTGTGCTGTGATCAAAACTCGTCGTGACGCCATTGACGTTCACCACATATGGCCCATCGGGAGCGAACGCTATGTTGAGCGGGACTTCGATACGGATTGGAAGTGTATCGGGATTGCAATCCGTTTGGGCCGGAACATATGCCAAAAGTTGCACAAAGAAAGTTGTTTCATCACGATGGACACGCATCTTGCCCAGTTGCGCACAGGCGTTCGGCAGGTTCGCCGAAACGAGGGCATGAACAGGGATGGGAGAGCCTACGCCGATCTTAATATTTACATCGTCCACTTGGATGTCATCCTTAAGGAAGGGCATATCCGCTGTCCGCAGAGAAGATGTTGAATTGGAAGTATCCAGTTCAAAACCCGCGCGGGAGCTGTTCACGGTCACAGTATAGGGACCTGCAGGCAAGTCAACTACGTTCAGAGGGATGCTCATCTTGAACGGCAGCGGATCTTTGATGCAGCTATCCACAGCAGGGCCGCCGCCATCAGGGGTAGCGAATAACGTTATGACAAAGTTTGCCCCGTCCTGTTTGATCTCGGTGTGTTCGACTTGCG
>DATDAG010000578.1:0-4981 GCA_036525495.1 Anaerolineales bacterium | reverse complement strand
CGCTCAATGATCTGGTTCGCAGAATCGCTTGATTCTCCAATGCCATATTCCAAATCTTCATTGTACGACTTGATAACACTCCAGCCCTCGAAGAGGTATTGTTTTTGTATGGAGCGTAATTCGTTGATGCTTTGCTGCGCTTCTTGGAACAGGCGCGCATTTTCGAGTGCAATGGCAACCTGGCTTGCCATGTTTTGCATGGTTTCGATAACATCTGACCCAAAGTCAGATGGCTTTGTGGATTGGACGTCCAACGCGCCAAGGACACGGTCGCCAATTATCAACGGAAGCGCTATCTCGGAACGGGTGTACGGAAGAAGCGGATTCTCGAACCTCTGCTTTTCTTCGGCAGTGTTTTGCGCAATGCGCGGTGCCTTTTCACGGATACAGGCGGCAACCATGCTCCTTCCCACAACTTCGAGACGATGCCGGTTCTGTTTTAAGATACTGCCAGCCTGTCCGGTTGCTTCTCTTAGTTCCGCCCATTTTTCGCTCGTGTCGAGAATGTATATCGCGGCGTAATAATAATTGAATTGTTCAGCGATCAGGTTTGCGACATTTCCAAGTAATTGTTCGGGGTCGAGGATGGACGATGCAACCCTCCCAACTTCGTTGGTGGCAGTAAGTTGTTTAGTTCTTTCCTTTACCTGCTGTTCCAATGTGGATTGGAGATTGTCGAGGCGAGAGACCATGCGGTTGAAGTGCATAGCCACTGTGGCGAGTTCGTCAGTCGCGGTAACAGGGACGCGCTGTTTCAAGTCTCCCTGCTCGATTTTTTGAAAGGTTTCGATCAGATCCTTGATTGGGTCTGATATGGAGCGGGTAGCATAATAAGAGAATCCGATGCCAAGTGCCAGGACAAGTATGCTTAGCAGGAACGACTGTGTTCGAAGGTCGTTGAATATCTGAATGGAACTTACTTCGGAGTACAGGATGCGCACCGTTTGCTGGTAACCGATCGGTGCAACAATGGCAACACTGATAAAGATGAGGCTGAGTACCAGGATTTGGAATTTAGCGCCTAACAGTACGCCTGTACGTCCTTTCAGTTGGATCTCAAAGTCGCTTGGAAGCAGGATCAGCCTCGATGGGAGTGTGAAGCGGTCGACTGCCAGGAGAGTCAGGATGATCGCGCCAAGTGCAGCGGCAAGTCCGCCAAGCAGGATATATACCGGCACTGGTGAACCAATGGATGAAGATTGAAATGCCGAAGACACTACCTCCCTGCGTGCAAGGGCGATGATGGCGGGCGGTAAGATGATAATGACCAGGTATACGAAGAATGAGCTAATCCCAATACGGGTTAGGAGATTCGTAATTTCCTTCCAAGCGGCAGATTCTTCTTCTTCTTCTGCTGCTGCTGCGTTGGTGCGTATGTTGCCCGTGTTCCAGGCAGTCAGTCTTTCTCTGGCGGTGGGGGTGATGGACCATGCGAATACGAGCAAAGTGATCTGGCTAATGACGAAAAGTACAGGTACAAGACCCGAAAGTAACCGGCTGAGCCCCTCGCTCAAATCGAAACTTAATTGGAGGAATACAATGCCAGGGATCGCGCCGATCAAGCCGACAAACTGGCTTGCCGCAATCGCGATGATGATGTACCAACCTCCAGTGCGTTTCAGCAACGCATCGCTAAATCGTTTCATCGCCTGTCTTCGCTTTTGCTTGGTTATCAGTCGAGCCAAGTTTCACATGCACCCTGTTAGCGCCTGTTACTCTTGTCAGTTCACTGACAGTTGTTGTTAGTATTGTCTGCAGATCGGTGGTGCGGCGGATCTTGTCTGTGATTTCGAATAGGACGCGTTCGCGTTCTGCCTGTGAGCGTATTTGTTCCAGCAGCCTCGCGTTCGCGATGATCGCCGCCAGGCTGCCTCCCAAGGTACCGAGTAATTCCTCATCGCTTTCGGTGTAGGCATTGTATTGTTCGCTTTCCACGTTGAGCACGCCCAGTAATTCACTGCGATAGATCATTGGGATTGCAAGTTCTGATCTGGTGTTTACACTGCCTTCGACATAGCGGGTATCTTCCTGGACATTGTTGATGCGTAATGTCCTGCGGTGTGCAGCTGCCCAGCCAGTGATTCCGCTCCCGATCTGTACCTTCAATTCATAGATCTCCGGCGCGTACCCAACAGCCGCGCGGACCTCCAGAATTTTCTTCTCACGGTCCGCCAAAAGAATTGTTACGCGATCTCCGCCGAGCGTCACCTGGAGTCCATTTACTGCGGCTTCCAGGGCTTCGTCCAAAGTCGTTCCGGATGCGGCAGTGGTTGTGATGTGATGCAGGAGGCGATGTTGTGCTAGGTGTTCCTGCGTTTCGGCGAACAATTCAGTGTTTACGACCGCGATTCCCAGTTGATCAGCAAGGATCTGAAGGGTGCGCAGGTTATCCTGTGCGAAGGCATACGGACTTGTGCTTTGCACATCCAGTACGCCAACGATTCGTTCACCCACTCTTAACGGGAGTGCGGCTTCTGCACGCGTATCTGGCAAAAGTGGATTTGGATAGTATGTGGCATCGCGGGTCGTATCATTGACGATCAATTGCTCCCCGTTGCCTGCCACAAAACCGACTATTGACTTCGACCCGATCCCAAGTTTAAAGCCGGAGCGCTTCAATTGTGCGCCGGCATCCCCGGTTGCTTCACGGACGACTAAATATTCTCCTGTGGCGTCCTTGAGAAATACGCTTGCATGATAAAAGTCAAAGCGGGATCGAATCAAATTCACGGCTTTTTCCAGTAATTCATCGAGATTCAATGAACTGCTGATGTCGCGCGCAATTTCAGCCGCTGTTTCAAATTGCAGGGCGGTCTGCTTGCTTTCGTTCAGAACCCGGCTGTTATAGATCGCGCCGGAAACCTGGTTGGCTACCGATATCATGAAATGCAAATCGTTCTCATCGAAACTGTGCTCGTTCTCAAGGTCTTGTATGATGAGTGCACCAATCGCTTCTCCCTGCGCCAAAAGTGGAACGCCCATCCATGATCGGGCGGGCTTGCCCGCGACTTTTGCCCCCATGGCAAGAGCGCGGTTCATCGTATCATCCACGAGCATGAGAGGCTCGCGTGTGCGGATCAATATGGAGGTAAGACCCTCTCCAAGCGGGAAGGACTCTATTGTCGAGAGCTTCCCATCTTCATATAAGTAGGGGATGCTGATGGAATTTGTCTTTTGCTCGTACAGCGCAATGACGAATCCGTAATCGCCGATAACGATCCGGATATGTTCATAAATGGATGAATAAAAGGACTGTAAGTCGTTGATCGATGCCGCATGCGATGCGAGCGCGTTCAGTGCGTTTACCTCGGTGGTGCGCCGGTCGTTGTGCGGCTCAGTAGGTGACGCTTTTGGTGTGATTGAATTTGCAGTCAAACGGATGGTTCGGTTAAAAGCATTGACAACATCATCGTCAATCTGTTGACCTTCCCGCGCTCCAATTAACACGACGCCGCGCAGTTGACCTTCTTGAAGAATGGGTACATACGCGGCTGTTTCGCATCCCAGTTGCTTGGGGTAGGCAAGCAATGGGGGCGGGATTGTTGTATCACCTTTTAAATGGATGGTTGTTGGTCCGTCCCTGAGATATGTTTCCATATCTTCTCGTATAAGTTCCATCCCCCTTGGTATGGTGATCTGCGAGTCACGGCTTCGTGGATCTGAAAATTGGGTGAGTTGCAGACGGTTTCCAACTGCAGTAAGGAATACTGTTACAAAGAAGGGATTTCCAGTTTCATCGGGTTGGTTTGTTGTCATCTTGCTGATGTTTGGGGTTAATTGAATTCCCAGACAGGTTCCCCCGCAAGAATGCGGCGGATCTGGTCGGGGAATCGGTCTGGGTCGAGTGGTTTGCCAAGAAAACCATCGAAGCCGGAATCCTGTGCCTTCTTCATCTGATCCTGACTGGCTTCTGCAGTGACAGCGATGATTGGGATGTTTTTGAGTCTTTCGGAAGCCCTGATCTTTTTCAAAGCGCCATAGCCATCTTCATATGGCAATCGGATGTCCATCAGGATCAAGTCGAGGCGCTGAAGCGTATCGGCGTATTCCACCACCTCGTAACCGGATGTTTTCCATTCACAATGGATGCCTAAATACCCAAGCATGCGTGCGATCAATACGAAATTTGCAACATTATCTTCAACGACCAAAACCGTTGCATCCTTCGGGATATTAGGTTTCTTAATGGGTTGGGTGTCGAGGATGTTTTCAGGCATTTGCGCTCCTTGCGAGGAATTTTTCGATCTCCCTCAGCAGTTCGTCGAAATCGATCGGCTTCTGTATGTACCCGTCACAACCCGCTTCGAGGGTCTTTTCCTTGTCGCCGCGCATGACATTCGCAGTCAAAGCCAGGATGGGGGTCCGTTCGAAGCCGGGAATTGTCTTGATCTTGGCTGTCAGGGTGTAACCGTCCATGTCCGGCATATTAATGTCCATTAGGATCAAATCCGGTTTATTGGATTTCAGCACTTCAAGCGCGTCATGCGCGTCTGTTGCTTCCAGTAAATCATAATTTTCCGAAAGCAAAATTCGCCGGACAAGCATACGGTTATCCGGGTTGTCTTCCACATAAAGGATTGTACCCCTTTCTTCAGTCGGTAACATGTTGAGGAGCCTCCGGGACAATTCTAATACACCCCAAACGGGGGCACATAACAGACACCTTACAATTGCAAAATGCAAATGCCGAGGGAGTCTCTCCTCGGCATTTGTAAGCGGGTGATGGGACTCGAACCCACGATATCATGCTTGGGAAGCATGCGTTCTACCACTGAACTACACCCGCATTGTGATGGGGATTATAGCGACCCGTTAGG
Organism: Anaerolineales bacterium; assembly: GCA_036525495.1. Taxonomy (GTDB): domain Bacteria; phylum Chloroflexota; class Anaerolineae; order Anaerolineales; family Villigracilaceae; genus Defluviilinea. The sequence goes on along the minus strand of DATDAG010000578.1, from coordinate 164 downwards.
GGGATGTCAAGCAACCATAATATCGGGATTGCGCAATAAGTCCAATAATGAAGAGAGGCCCGCGTCTCTACTGAGGCGAGTCTCATGAAATGAGTTGTGCGAGTTTTAGAAAAATCGGATCAAGTCCAAAGTGGGAGAAAGTTGCTTGTTCTGCGCCGATTTTT
>DATDAG010000577.1:0-3822 GCA_036525495.1 Anaerolineales bacterium | reverse complement strand
GGCGCAGGGCGATCAATATGGCGCCGCAGCCGCCCATCCGCGAGGCGGAAGTGAAGAACTGGGATTTCTTCATGAACATTCCAGACCTCGACAAAAAACTGATCAACCCCTCGACGATCAAGAACTCGCAACTGTTACGTCCGCTGTTCGAGTTCAGCGGCGCGTGCGCGGGATGCGGCGAAACGCCGTATGTGAAACTGGTCTCGCAGTTGTTTGGTGACCGCGCGGTCATCGCCAATGCAACGGGCTGTTCCTCGATCTACGGCGGCAACCTCCCCACCACGCCCTGGGCAGTGGATACAAAGGGACGCGGCCCCGCTTGGTCGAACTCACTGTTCGAAGATAACGCGGAGTTCGGTCTTGGCATGCGACTGACAATTGACAAGCAAACCGAGTACGCCCGCGAACTACTCCCCACCTTTGAAAAGGAACTTGGGAAGGAGTTGGTCGAGACGATCTTGAACGCAAATCAATCCGATGATGCGGGCATCGAAGCGCAGCGAGAACGCGTTGCCCAACTCAAGGATAAATTAGGAAAATCGAGCGATACGCGTGCGAAAGACCTCGTGAGCCTTGCCGACAACCTCGTCAAGAAATCCGTTTGGATCATCGGCGGCGATGGTTGGGCGTACGATATCGGCTACGGCGGTCTCGACCACGTGATGGCAAGCGGACGCAACGTCAACATCCTTGTGCTGGATACCGAGGTGTATTCGAACACGGGTGGTCAGTCGAGCAAGGCAACGCCGCGTGCGGCGGTTGCCAAGTTTGCGATGGGCGGCAAGGGCTTGCCGAAGAAGGACCTCGGTCTGATTGCGATGTCGTATGGGTACGTCTATGTGGCGCGCGTGGCAATGGGCGCCAACGACCAGCAAACCCTGCGAGCGCTCCTCGAAGCCGAGTCGTATGATGGTCCATCGCTAGTCATTGCCTACAGTCCATGCATTGCACACGGCTACGACATGGCAAAGAGCCTCCAGCAGACAAAACTCGCGGTGCAGTCGGGGCACTGGCCCATGTATCGTTACGATCCGCGCCTCGCCGATAATGGAAAGAATCCGTTGGTGATGGAATCGAAGGAACCAAGCATTCCAATCTCGCAATATGCTTATAATGAGACACGCTACAAGATGCTTACGCAAATGGACGAAGAACGCGCTGAGGAACTGATGAAAGAGGCGCAGCAGGATGCCAAATCCCGCTGGACACTTTATCAACAAATGGCATCCCTGCACTATAACGGTGAAAATAAGGAGTAGGACATGACGGATCTTTCCACAACTTATCTTGGTTTGAACTTAAAGAACCCTCTCGTCGCTTCAGCCTCCCCGCTCTCAAAAAAGCTGAACCGCGCAAAAAAACTTGAAGAGGCTGGTATTTCAGCGATCGTGATGTACTCCCTCTTCGAGGAACAGATTATTCACGAAAGCCTGGAACTGGATCATTACCTGAACAGAGGTAGTGAATCGTTCTCAGAAGCCTTATCCTATTTGCCTGATGGCGGTCTGTATGGCATCAGCCCCGAGAAATACCTCAACCAGGTGGCAGGCTTGAAAAAGGCATTATCTGTCCCTGTGATCGGAAGTTTGAACGGCGTCTCGAAAGGTGGTTGGACAAATTATGCACGCAAGATCGAGGAAGCAGGAGCTGATGCGCTCGAGCTTAACCTGTACTTCATTCCCACTGACATGAACATGACATCCAACGATATCGAGGATATGCAGGTGGAACTCGTGGCGGAAGTGAAATCCGCGATCAAGATCCCACTGGCGGTGAAGATCAGCCCGTTCGTGACGTCCATACCGAATTTTGCAAAACGTCTCGTGGATGCAGGGGCAGATGGTCTCGTGTTGTTCAATCGCTTCTACCAACCCGACTTCGACCTCGACGAACTGGAGATCGTCCACAGCCTTGACCTAAGCACCTCCGCTGATCTGCGCCTGCCCTTGCGCTGGATCTCGATATTGCACGGCAAGGTCAACGCCGATTTTGGATTGACCAGCGGCATACACACCCACAAGGATGTCCTCAAGGCGATGATGGCGGGGGCGAAGGTTGTGATGATAGCGTCGAAGCTGCTCCATCATGGCGAGCAGGCTGTCGGTCCGATCTTGAGCGAACTCGAATTATGGATGAAGGAACGGGAGTATGAGTCCATTCAACAGATGCAGGGGAGTATGAGTCAGAAATCCGTAAAGGAACCTGCTGCATTCGAACGGGCAAATTATATGAAGGTACTTGGGTCGTTCAGGGAAATGCCATAGGAAGCAAAGACGTAGTGAAATACAAATTAACTACAAAAAGGCTCTCGATGATTCGGGAGCCTTTTCTATTCAAACAATATGACAATTATGAGGTGGTAGGAGCGGGGGCGTTCTTGCGCTGGCGGAATGTGATACGGGCGCGGGTCAGGTCGTAGGGTGACATTTCCATTGTGACCCGATCTCCAAGCAATATGCGGATGTAGTGCTTGCGCATCTTGCCTGAGAGGTATGCCAATACCTCATGTCCGTTATCCAGTTTGACGCGGAATTGTGTGCCGGGCAGGGCCTCGACTACAACTCCCTCCGTTCGAATTTTATCGTCCTCTTTTGCCATATTACCTCTTTCTACTCATTCAATTCTAGTCACCATCTCGGGTGAACGTGCGACGCTTGATGCGTCGAATTGCCTTCTTCTTTTCCATGCGGCGTTGTTCGCTTTTGGAAACAAACCATCGCTTACGGCGAACAGTGCTCAATACCTGGCTTTTCACAACCTTCTTACGAAACCGTTTAAGAAGCGAATCCTGGGATTCACCGTTACGTAAATTTACAGATGCCAAAACAAGTCACCTCCTTTCCGCATGGAAATTGCCGAAAAAAAATCGGCCGCTTTACAGACTCGGCCGAGGGGATGTTTCAATTGGGAAGAAACGACAAAATGATCACTGGATCAATACGTACGCTTCACACTCCTCATTTTACAAAAATGGGACAGTTAGTGTCCCTCAACCGAACTTACTTTGTAATTATACACTATTTCATACGCATAAGAATAGTCTGCATATGGAAATTATTAAAAGAAAAAGTCTCTTGGCATGGACTTGACAGAATTTCGCCAAGTAGACCTAATTAACACTACGTATTATACACCACAAAATGGCGTTTCCGCGTAGGCCCACTAAAGTAACATTTTATCTTCATGCATTACGAGGCAGGGTAAATGAGGCTCTTTGCTTGACCACCATATCTGGCCCTTCAACTCGACTGCTTGGCGAGGCAATTCCAAAGCCTGCTCGTTCTCTCCCTAATCACGCAAGAGCATGGCCAGATTGAAGCGAGTGGTCGCTTCCCCGGCACATCCCACTTCACGATGGATCAGCGGTATCTGTTCGTACAGTTCCAGCGCCTTGCCCGGCTGCCCGTGTGGAATTTGGGAAGGGCGGGGGTTAGGTCGCATTTCTCCTCTCCCCCGTTTGGATTTATTCTTCCGCCAAATATCGATCCATAAAATCGCGTGGTTTCAAGACTTCAATTCCTTCATAACCTGAGACCTTCAATAAATATTTATCACCACTGATGATGATCTTGCTTCCACCAGCCAACGCACAAGCAAAGAACTTGTCATCATCAGGGTCTTCGCAGATAGGCTCTTTGAGTTTGGCAGACTTGTACACTTTCGCATGTTCAATGACAAAATTCAAAATCGGATTCAAATCAATCTTCGGACGTTCTTTCGTATCTTCTCAAAAAATAGGGGAAGCCCTAAAACGCATACCGCCACATACACAAAAAATGCGGCAAAACGAGGCTCTTCCCCCATATTTGGTGTATCGTTTAA
>DATDAG010000576.1:0-6156 GCA_036525495.1 Anaerolineales bacterium | reverse complement strand
TTGTGTGCCGGAAGCGGAGTCCCAGATGCGTACTACACGGTCGTATCCTGTGGAAGCGACCCATTGACCATCCGGGCTCACTTTGACTTTCTGTACAAAATGCGAATGGGACATTCGCATCAATTCTGCACCGGTGGCTGTTTCCAGAATACGAACCTTGTTATCGTCTGACGCAGTTACATACCAGGAAGGATCAGGCCCAAATGCGACATCCTCCACCCAATCACCATGTGGGACGGAATATTGTTGCGTGCCGTCGCGCTTTGTTAAACGTGCCAGGCTGTCACCGCCTCCAGAGACAAGCCAGTTACTATCCGGGCTGAAAGTGAGTGCGACAAAATTGCTCGTTGGATGTTTCGGCCCGTTATAAAATGCGTTTGTGTTCGGTTGCCAGAATTTCACATCTCCATTTGTCAAACCGTATGCAAGGTATGACCCGTTGGGGGAAAACGCCACGGAGTAAACCCCGCTCGTCTCCTCGCGATTCACAGGTTTCACATCTGGTTTGTAGAGATAGTACAAGGTTAGGAAGCCCTCATCTCTTGCGATCGCAAGTACGGAATCACTCACGTCCAGGTCGTTGATTGCGCCGTCGAACTTCATCTCACTGACGAAGACCCCGTCAATTGCATTCCAAAACTTGACTGTTTGATCTGCGCTGGCTGTGATAAGAAGACTCCCGTCCTTCGTAAAAATTGCATCATTAACATCGTCTTCGTGCTCGACGCAAAATACCTTCCCCCCATCCATTGCGCGCCAGACGCATGCCTCTTTGATCGCATCCTGATCGGAGGGGTCGTGATTATTTCCGGTAACGAAATACTGAAAATCAGGCGACCATTCAATGTTCCAGATCGCGCCGTCCTGCGACATTTGATTTACAGGTACAGCCATCCTGCCCAGGTTGATACGGATCAGGTTCTCTGCCTGGAATGTTTCCAATCGTTGATACGAATCGATTGCCAGAAGGGTGCTTACATCCATTTCGCCCGCACGACCCTGATAAATTTGCGATTGGGCGGCGCTTTTCTGCGCATTGGCGATGTTTGTTTTTTCCTCGGCGAGCCGTTGGTTTTTTTCCGCTTCTTTCTGGCTTGCCTCTGCCTTGCTTCGGTTCTCTTCCGCGATTGCCTGAGCAACCACGGCAGTATTCTTGCTTTCGACCGCTATGGCTTCCTGTTGTTTTGCGTCGTTGCGGGCGATCACGGCAAGGACACTCAAGGCAATACTGACTACCAGAGCAACGGAAATACCAACCAGCACCACCCTTTGACGGCGTTCTGCGCCTTTACGGCTTGCCCTGATGAATTCTGCCTGCACGGGCAATACATGACGGTTCTCCTTGCCAGAAGCGTCCGCCATCCATTTCTCGGCTTCTTCCAAACCTGTACCTTGCAGAAGGAAACTGTTGTTTTTATTCTTACCTTCCCATTCAGTTGCCTGGTTGAGCAGTTGTGTGTGTTTGCTGACCCACTCCAGATCGGTTTGGATGGATTCGATCAGTTTGGGAACAGTATCCTCGAAGTTATCATCCTTCCGCATATAGACCCAATTGGTCGCGGAAAGTTTATCGTGCATCTTCTGACCCTTGGCAGGCTCACGATAGAGAATGGGGATCAGTTTTTTATTAAGGTTGATGCCAAGTTCAAGTTCTTCCGCACAGACTTTGGATTTGATCGAATCAGGGCTGATGACAAAGATAAAGGCGTCATGAGATTGGATCGCGGTTGTGATCGTTTGCATCCAATCGGAGGCGAGTTCGATCCCCTCCCAGTCCACCCAGGCCTGAACGCCGGCATTGTCCAAGGCGTCGTTCAGCTTTTTGACGAACTCCTTGTCCTTGCGGGAATACGAGATAAAAACGCTTCCTTGTGGACCTTGTTTTGACTCAGCCATGAAAGACCTTTATCTACGCCTCAGCGACCCACGAACCACGCCGCAACGTAACCTTCCATGCCGCTTTTATCCTTCACCTTCAACCATTGATTATTCGCACCGACTTTGGCTTCACCGCCGGGTTCGGCAATTGTCAATTCCTCACCGAGCGGAAGCCAGCGGATGAGTGTTGCATCGCTCACCACCGGTTGTTTACGGAACGCCACAGCCTGCGCGGTTGCCTTGACCTTCCCAGTAGTGGATGCGGCTGGCGCGGCGGCTGCACTTGTTGGAGACGCGGCAGGTTGGGCAGTAGAGCCGCTTGCATATTTGACATACCACGCCGCGACGAAGCCTTCCTTGTTTTGCTGATCGCGAACTTTGAGCCATTTGCCAACCACGCCAACCTTCTCGATTGCAAAGTTGGCTGGCTCGAGGCAGATCAACTGCTCAGTAACCGGGATTCGGCGGATCAAAGTTTCGGGCGCGATCTCGGGCCTGGAGCGAAATGCAAGTTCCTCTGTGGGGACGAATGCCATCGCGCCTGCAGGAAGCGGCTGGGCAGGCGCGGCAGGTTTGGCAACAGCGGGCTGGGATGCAGCAGTTGCCGCTGGTGTTGAGGCAGGTGCCGGAGCGACAGGAGCGGATTTTGCATCCTTCGTCTCAGAAACATACCATGCGGCAACGTACCCCTGATCGCCATTCGGATCCTGCACATTGATCCATTGACCGTTCACACCGATCTTGGCTTTGGCAGTGGCTTTTGGCTCGAGACAAATAAGTTCTGTTCCCAGTACAAGGCGCTTCCAGAGGTAGCCGCCAATGGACGGGTCGCCGCGCAATGCAAGATCATCCTCGCCCGCGTAAACAACGAATTTATCGGCGGGTAAAGGAACCTTTGTCATCTTGGGGGGCTCTGGAGGCGTGGCGCTGTATGAATCGAACCATAGAACAGCGCTGATCTCTTTTTCGAGGGTTGCGCCATTATACTTGTAGCGCGTGGTTAGAAGGACTTCCTTGTCCGGACCATCCCCGCCATATTTATAAGGATCGTAAAGGACATAGTCGTTGCCCTTCTTTTCTTTTACCAAAACAAAATGGGTTTGGATGCCTGCTTGTTTATTCCAGTCCACCTGTAAAATGACAGGCTTGCCCTGTGCGACCGCCGCGTCGATCTGCGCGATGGGTGCAGGGAAACTTTCGCATGGCTGCATATCGCGGTAGGCGCAATTGGGCCACACGAATGGCAGGACACTGGGGATGAAGAATGCTCCCTGGAAGCCGCCCGCATTTTTCATCTTCTCGTTGACGGATTCGGGAGTCTCGTTATAACCGATGCCGTTCAACATCATCGTAACGGACGTGAGCAGACATCCCCATCCACCGATGGTTTCAGATGAATTCCCGAGTTTGGAATTTTTCCATTTTTCGTCGTTTTGATAAAGATTCTGGGTCTTGAACATTGCCTGCCTCCTGAACTGCAATTAAACTGCAATCTATTTTGGAATATTGTACTCCAAATTCGACTTCATCCATACCGTTATTTTTGCATAGCGGATACGGAACCGCCTCGTGCAAAGCCCCGGCTTCACCTTCCTTAATATGTCTTTTTCACGCTGAAATGGGATTCTATCCTCAGCAGAACAGATTAGCGACCCTTCACGTACCTGTCAAAGAACTCTATCGTCCTCTGCATTGCCCTGCTGAAATAATTGGATATATTGTGGTTGTCCCCTTCATACTTGTACAACTCCACATATTGCTCCGCTTCGAGCATTTGATAGAACAATATCTCTGAAAACTCAAGAGGCACATCCGTATCTGCCGTGCCATGATGCAATTGGATGGGACCCGAGATTTCGCCCAAATATGAATTTGCTGAGATCGAGTTCCAGAAATCTGGATTCTCCTGCGGCGTGCCATATAGAGAAGTGTATGTCGTCCTCCAAGAGCCGGGGCGGGGAGTCGAATTGGGAGATGCGCCTGTCCCGCGCCGCCAGTTGTAGAGCAGGTCTTCGTACGAGCCTACGACGCCCGCCCAAATCACACCGGCTTTTATGTCGTTCGTGATGACCATCGAGCGCAGGGTAATGTAGCCGCCCATGGAATGTCCCCACATGCCGATGCGGTTCGGGTCTGCATCGGGGTAACGCTTCATCGATCCGACCGCGTTGAGCACATCTATTGTGTAATCGGGTCTGCTGTAGGCTCCGCCTGCTTCGCCTTCTGATCTGTCGTGTCCGCGATAATCAGAACGGAAGACGATGTATCCCGCCCGCGCGATCAGGTCCACGTAGGCGATATATCGTTCTGTGGTCACGTACACGTCCGGCGGGATGTATCCATGATTGAAAATGATGACAGGCCAGCCGGTGATCGGTCTCTCTCCGTTTGGGACGGTCATCAGCGCATAGATCTTCAACCCTTCTGAAAGATAAGAGACGTAATAACGGCTATACCCCACGCTGGGATCTAGCACGCTCTCGATGACGATATCACTGCCGGGATACTCGCGTGCCCGCATCGCTGTAATTTCCAGCGGATGGGGAGTCGCTGTTGGGGTGGGGATGAGCGTGGAGGTTGGAGTGACGGTTGGGGTAAAAGTCAGTGTGGGGGAGGGGGAGGCTGTTGAGGACGGAGCAACTGTCGGCGTGGAGGGAGATGCGGCGACTGTTGTCCCGCAAGCGTTAAGCCCCAATGTCATCATCCCCAAAAGTGAACAGTAAATTCTGAGTCGTTTCATCGCTAGGTTCCTTGGAATAAAATTCAAGACGACTCAAATTGCACAATCTTTACTTTATGAACTGCTCTTTTTCATGTGTTTTACGGATTTTGCGACCAATTCCTTGAGGACTTTCGTATCCACATCATCAAGTTTTTTGATATACAGGCAAGACTTTCCCGTGGAATGTTTGCCGAGTTTTTTCAGCAGGCTGTCGTACTCATCGAAGCCGGACATGATATACAGAGTAAGGTTTTGTTTGCGCGGCGAGAAGCCTGTCAGCATCCACTCGCCTTCGCGCCCGGACGCGTACCTGTAATGGTAACTGCCAAAACCGATGATACTTGTGCCCCACATCTTTGGCTCTTCTTTCGTGGCTTTTTTCATGATCTCAAGGACTTTGAAACTGTCCCCCCGCTTTTTCTGATCCTTGACACTTTTGAGAAATTTATCCACCCTTGCCTTGTTGACCTTCGTTTTCAGCTCAGCCATTGAAACCCCTTTCTAAAGATAACTCAACCAACGTTTTTCGGGATGACTTTGTTTATACGCTTGATATCCTCTGCAAAGAGGATACATCGCCGCGACCAATAGTATCCAGATGACGTATACCGCCTCCAAACTTATCCCGAACCTGCCCAACCGACCCGACATGATTTCCTCCGCTGACAGCACGTACGCGCCCCATGTCTCGCCTTGAAATTTGAGATACACACTTGCCAGCGCATGAATGAGATACAAGTGGATGATGTAGAAGAAGAATGGCACTTTCCCGAAGACGATGATCGGCGTGGTGATTTTGCTCTTCCACGTTTCGCTAAGGGACATGAAGATGAGCGCAGGCCCCATCGTTATCAACAGGAAGTGCAGCGAAGGCGGATATTTGGTCGTGTTGAGAAAGGACATGATCGTGTAGAGCATGTTTCGTCCCTCAATCCATATCATCGGTTCACCGTAGAGATTGAAAGTACGCAGGATAATGAAGATCATTGTTGCGCCGACACCGAACTGTAGGGAGAGTTTCCTTCTTTTGGTTGTATCGAAGTCGGGGTGATAGAGCTTTCCAAAAACATAACCGATTGCCATCAAACCAATCCACGGCAGGGAGGGGTATACAAAGTTGACCACGTTTCCCGAATCGAGGATGAGAAATTGCGGCTGGTGGAGTTTGTACCAGAGCAGAGAGGAGAATGAGTTCCCGTCGACAGTGATGCCATCGAGCAAGTTATGCCCAAAGACGAGAAGAAGCCCGATGGCAAGGATCGCTTGTGTTGGCAGGAACACCAAAGCAGATAATACGACCATGCTTACCCCGATGACCCAGATCACCTGAATGATAATGAAACTGTAGGTGATATCGAACGTCCACGCGAGGTTAACGATGATGAGTTCGACGAAGATTAACCAGAGTCCGCGCGTGAAGAGGAAGCCAGCGAGGTTTTTAGTGTTCGATCGTTTGATTCCGTAGAGATATGCCGATGTGCCAGCCAGAAAGACGAACGCAGGCGCACAGAAGTGTGTGATCCAGCGTGTGAAGAAAAGCAGGGGAGTTGTGGTGG
>DATDAG010000575.1:0-5152 GCA_036525495.1 Anaerolineales bacterium | reverse complement strand
CAAGTTTTTGTCAGCTAGCTTTGCACAACACAAAAAGCCAAAACAAAAGTGCAGACTCTGTGCGACCTACAGGTTCTTTTCTTGCTTCATGTTACATCTGCTCTCGGGCTTTTGTTAACTCTCACCCCATACGCAGACCTGTGCCCTGAAGGGATATAACGCAAGCTGTCCGGCGGCTATGTTTGATAAAAGATGAGTTAAGATGAGGAATGTCAAGTTTGCCGCATTGGTCATACTGATATTCGTTTTGACCACGGGATGTCAGGGTTCTGTATCTGAAGCACCCATGCAAATACCTGTTAGTATAATTCCGACCCCTACCGTTTTCCGACATTAACCTTCACTCCAGCCCCAACATCGACTCCGCAACCTCAAGTCCATCAGCCAGAGCTTATTTCAAAAGGGAAACCTAAACTGCTTGTTGTTTGGTGCTTTTACAAACTGTGTTGATGATGTTCTCAACATTGAATTCGAGTATCCAACTCTTTGGGGGGAAATTGAGGCAGAATTAAGAACTGGTGGATATACAGGCTATGCTTACTTTTATTATTTTCGCGGGAAAATGCCAGACGAGACAGAACTTCTTGTTGCTGGGGGAAGGAGCAGAGATTTTTCCGAAGAACGTGGCTGGATGCCAATCGATTTTCCTGAAAGCGTTAATCCGTGAGGCAAAGCGCGCCGTCAAAGCGGAGGATACAAAACTGTGGCTGGGAAAAGTGGAGTAGAGGAAATATAATCCGCCCCAATTGGAGTCAATACTTCCTCAACCGCATCACCAGACGCGTCAATCCCAACGCCGCCAGCAGGATCAAGCCCACTGCCACTTCGAACGCCAGCCTTCTGATCTGGATAACGGAACTCAAGTAAGCCAATCCTCCGCCAAGCACCGCGACAATTCCCACGCGCGCCAGATGACGACGCTCCATACCCTCGATGTCATCCGTTGGCGCGGCGTAACTTAACCTGCGCGCAAAATCGGACAGGTCCCAGCCGAGCAAACCGCCGAGCGCGCCGACGATCATCCAAACAAGAGTGAATTCCTGCCAAACACCATAACCCGCGGCAAAGACCATCAGGAACAAGGCAATGGACGGAAACCAAAGGATCCTTCGCCAATGCGCCAACACCCAAGCGATTCCTAATAGAACGATCCAGAGCGCAGGGTCGGCAAAACCCTCCTGCGAATATCCATACGCAAGGGAGGCAATCCCCGTGATAATGCTCAACATCATTGCAACGAGTGTCATATAACTCCAATATCACGCTGGTCGATTAGCCCTAAGGTGTCAACAAATGGATAGATCGAATAGCACGTATCGAGACCTGCCGCCTACTCGACGACCATCGGATTATCTCTATCATCTCCCAACAGCCCGTAACCAGGCGGGCGAGCGGGACAATTTGCGCTTCACAACCATATCAAACGGCTCGCTCACAACCCAATCCAACACCTGGACGCCGGCGCGCTGAATTTTTTGCAATAATAACCTTCGTTCCAATTGGACCACGCGCGATGCCAGTTCAACATTCCTGGTTTTCTGCAAATAGGATAACTCAAATTTGACCGGGTTGGGACTGACAGCCAGCACCTGATATCCCTGTGCACGCAACTGCACGAGCGGCATCAAGTCTTCTTCCAGCAATGGAGAGACCAAAACGATCTGCGACTCAGGCGGGAACAGGCGCGTCGGTAAATGGGCAAAATCGGAGAACACTTCACTTCCGCCCGGCTTGGCATGTGCCAGCGAATGTAAGATCCGCTCACGCTGCACTTTGCCGTATCCGGGAATCGTCCAATGTAAATACGTGGCGTACACAAGCAAGCCTACGCGGTTGCCCTGGGTCAACAACGCGTCTGCCAGAGCGGCGGCGGCTTGAACAGAAAATTCGAACAGAGAATGTCCGCGCGCAAACTCATTCGACCGCACACGCCCATCGAGCACAATCCCCACGTCTGCCACGCGCTCCTGCTGGAACTCGTTCGAATACAACGCGTCCATGCTGTGCGCGCTCGCCCGCCAATTGATCGTGCGTGGCGAATCGCCTGGTTGATACTCGCGCACACTGAAAAACTCCGTCCCTGAGCCGCCCGCGCGCGCAGGGATCATCCCAGCATAGACTCTTGTACGGCGTGGATGGATCGCAACGTGACGCAGACGCGTGACCGGCGGGAAGATGAACAACTGTCCCTTCGCTTCCAATCGGATCTCACGGCTGATCACAGCTAAATGTTCATTGACCTTCGCCCGGATTTCTTCAAAACCATACCCGCCGCGCGGACCCATCACTGTGTAGGTAAAAGTGTAGACCCCACCTTTCGGAAGCTGTATCAGGTGTCGGTTAAGTCCTGAAGCGATATTCAAGTCTGCAGGCAACATATCCTCGATCAGAACTTCTTCCAAATATGAACCGCGGTTGGTGACAGTCACCGTCACATGGACTTCGCTGTGAGGTGAAACGCGTTCAGCGCTGAGGTGGCGCGTCACTTCAAGTTTGATCTCATCCGACGCGAACAAATATCCCGCCAGCAGATACACGACCAACGGCAACATCAGCGCGAACACCTCGCCTTGCACGGTTGCCATGCCTGCGAGAAGAAGCGCGTATGTCAGAAGACCCAGAAAGAGTGAACGAGACATGATTTTCCTCGCTGAGCGCGAGATTATTTGACCACCGGCACCGGCGTCTTCTCCACCGCGTCACGGATGACATCGTCGGTGACAGAATTCGCCATCCAATATTCAGGCTGGAGGATCACGCGATGACCGAGCACCGGCATTGCATAGCGTTTGATATCATCAGGTGTGATGAACTCACGCCCGTCCAGCGCAGCGTTGGCGCGCGCCATTTTGAGGAACGCCAGCGACCCGCGCGGGCTTGCGCCGACAGCCACTCGGCGATCTGCGCGGGTGGCGTGGACAAGCGACGCGATGTACCCCTCAAGGTCAGCGTCCACATGTACGGTTTCGACCACGGCCCGCATGTCCAGCAGTTGCCTGGCTTTTGTGACCTGACTCAACAACACATCATCCTGCCTGCGTTCGCGGCGGCGGCGCAGGATCAACTTTTCCTCTTCGATGCTTGGATACCCAACCTTGAGTTTCAACATAAAACGGTCCAACTGTGCTTCGGGCAATGGGAAAGTACCTTCGTATTCTATCGGGTTCTGCGTGGCAAGCACAAGGAAAGGCTCAGACAGGGTAAGCGTCTCGCCTTCGATGGTCACCTGCCCCTCCTGCATGGCTTCCAGCAAAGCGGACTGTGTCTTTGGCGAGGCGCGGTTGATCTCATCGGCAAGGATGATGTTGGCAAAGATCGGTCCCTTGCGGAGTTCGAACTTATTCTTGGTGCGATTGAAGATATAGCCGCCAGTAATGTCGCCGGGCAGGAGGTCGGGTGTGAATTGGATGCGCTTGAATTGCAATCCGAGCGCAGTAGCGAAACTGCGCGCAACAAGCGTTTTGCCCAAGCCTGGGAAATCCTCGAGCAGGATATGCCCGCCTGCCAGCACGGACGCCATCATCATCTCGAGCAGTTCGCGCTTGCCGACAACGGCACGCTCCACCTCTGCGATGACTTGTTTTCCTATTTTCGATACATCTTTTAATTCAGTCACGTTATTCTCCATTTGCAAAGAGATAGTCACCTTGCTCTTGATTTCCAACCTGCGATTCGAGATACTCGATCACATCATTCATATCATGGTCAAGGGGTGTTTGGACAGGCTTTGAAAAGATTCGGGGAGTCTGTGGGTAATCTGCAAACGAACCCTTCAAGCCTGTTTCAAGATACTGCTGAACAGGCGCGTCTGGCATCCAATCGGGACCGGTTAGCGGGTCGAAGAAGGAGCGTTTCATTCCGCCCATCCGCTGTGAAAGGATTTCGTGCGCAATCTTTCCCAAACGGTTCGCGACCAGCCACTTGAAGTAGATCCCGCGTTCGGTTCGCTTCATCCAAACGGACAGACTTTCCACTTGCCCAATGACCGGTCTGGGTTTGAGACGGATCCTTTCCCTGAACTTTGCCGCCGGCAAAAGACTGCGCGATAACGTCACCAATACGATGAGCAACGCAGCAAACCACCAAATGGACTGGTGTACCGAGCGGTAGTACAACCGCAACACCCATAACAGGTATGCGATCGGGACGATGACCGCTTCATAAACCGCATCGCGCAACGGAAACGCCAGCAGGATCGCGATCACTATAATACCGATCAAAGCAATGGTGCGACGGATGCTCATACCAGCTCTCCGCAATACTGGAGTATGGTCGTCAGACAGGCAACCGCCTCATTCACATCCTTCGGTCCCGCCTTCCGCTCGCCGTACCGCACACCTTCAAACAGGCGCGTCAACCGCCGCACCGCATCACCGGGCAGACCGGATTCCTCCAAACGCGACGCAAATTCAGCCGGAGTCATACCCAGACCGCGCTGAAGGTTCTTTTTATCCGAAACCACATCGCTCATGCGGAAATAACAATTCATAATGACATCTGTTGTGTCGCGGCCGGACGAAAGGTCGCGCAGTGAAGCGCGCGCAATGCGGGCAATATCCTGCAAGGAATTCGAGGAGCGTTGGCTCATTGCCCGCCAAGTACGATACAGTATCCACGCCAGCGAGATCCCACCGAGGACGATTATCAGGCTGACCACATAAGAAAGCAGCGGAGTCTCCTGGGGCGGCGTAAAGACCGGCGGTGGAGCCGCGCTCCCCGCCTCGCCAATAGCCGGGGGACGAGGGGCATCTCCCTCCAAACCGGCGCTCAAAAAATCGAGAATATCCGGATACCGGCTGAACACGATATACAATGCCCAAACCGTAAAACCCATTCGAATGAGAAATCGGAGCATCCTCTTGCGCCCTTCCGGCGAAAGCAGGATACCGACCAATGCAATCAACACAGCCAGCGCCAGCCATAAGACGATCAGCGACGAGACATTCTCTTCGCTGATCGGAGCCAACCCAGGCCGATTCGGACGCGTGACCTGTTCCGCTTCTTCCCGACCGATGGGCTGGGATTCGCCAAACGAGACACTCCTCAAGCTGAGAGAGAGTACCATCAACGCACCCAACGCAAGGATGGACAACAACAATACCCAGGGTTTCTTTTCAAACAGCGAACGCATAAGAGAGAATGGAATTTTACC
>DATDAG010000574.1:0-4365 GCA_036525495.1 Anaerolineales bacterium | reverse complement strand
AGACAACTTTGGCTTCCACCGATTCGGTCACTTTCACCGCGATACTCTCCAAAAACGCCAAGAAAAAGAAAGAAATTGTGGGTCTTGTGGTTCATGCTTTTGGAACTTTAATCAAGATTGCTGACTTTAAGAAAGCCCTGGCGAATCCCTTGCGTCACCTTGACAACCCATCCCCCTCTCAAGTAAACTGCTGGAGCTATTCAATCCCAACGAAAGGAGGCGCGCTTCCAATGCTCTTACAGCAAATAACAAAACGTAACGGTAGTAAATTCATACCTTATCGAAGTGCGCCTATTGATCGTTCCTAGATCAAACCCTGTGTCGTCACAGCCACGGTGCGCTTCGCATCGTGGCTTTTTTGTTGTCTCTCGCCCCAACTCTCTACCAAAGGGAGAAGGGATATAAAATCTTCGTGAACTTCGCGGTGAAAACTATGAACATCTCTTTCAAATCCTACTGGAACCTGCTCTCTGATCACATCCGTCCCCAGCGCGGACGTTTCATCCTGCTTGCTGTCATGCTGTTCGGAAGCATCGGGCTCCGCATCATCGCCCCACAGATCATGCGTAAGTTCATTGACTCCGCACTGGCAGGTGAAGCCCTCTCCACACTCACATGGACAGCCGTCGCCTTCATCAGCATCGCCTTGATCCAACAAGGCGTCGCGATCGGGGTCACCTGGCTCGGCGAAAACGTGGCATGGACAGCCACCAACGACCTGCGCGCCGAATTGGCAGAACACGCCATCCACCTCGACATGCGCTTCCACAACGATCACACGCCTGGCGAACTCATCGAACGCATCGACGGCGACGTGACCGAACTGGCAACCTTCTTTTCCCAGTTCGCGCTCAACCTAATCGCAAACGGATTATTGCTTCTCGGCATCCTCGCCGCCTTATTCCTCGAAGATTGGCGAGTGGGGCTGGGCTTCACCGTCTTTTCCATGTTCACGCTCGCCATCCTAGGCAAAGTGAAAGACATCGCCGTCCCGCACCAAAAAGCGCGCCGTGAGGCAGAAGCACAATATTATGGCTTCATCGAAGAGCAACTCTCTGGCACCGAAGACATCCGCTCCAGCGGTGCGGTGGATTTTTCCATTCAAGAGTTACACCGTCATCAAAAGATCATTCTCACACACAGCCGCAGGGCGCACTTTAAACGATGGATCATAGAGAACTCGATGGTGCTTGCCCTCACACTCGGCACGCTCCTCGCGGTCACCAGCGGTTATTGGCTTTTCACTGCGGGCATCGTCACCATCGGCACAGTCTATCTCTTCGTCCATTATCTCAACCTGCTCGAAGAACCCTTCTGGGCGATGACTCACGAGATCGAAAGTTTCCAAACCATCGGCGCGTGTGTGGAAAGGTTGACCGAATTCCGCGCGCTCAAGCCTGAAGCCACAAACGCCCTTGGCTTGGATGTGGATTCGCACCCCATTCAATTGACCTTCGACAATGTGACCTTTTCTTATATCACTCCCGAAGGGGGTAACGGCTCCGGCTCTGTCCTCTCCCGCCTCTCCTTCGACCTTGCGCCTGGTTCCGTTCTCGGACTCCTTGGTCGTACCGGAAGCGGAAAGACCACCATCGGGCGTCTGATCTTCCGCTTGTATGATGTCAACATAGGGAGCATCAGGATCAACAACAAAGACCTCCGTGATGCACGGCTCGATTCTTTGCGCCGCAACATTGCCATCGTCACACAGGACGTGCAACTGTTCAAAGCATCCATCCGCGACAACCTTACATTCTTCGACCGCACGATCCCCGATGAAAAGATCATTGCCACTTTGGAAGAACTTGAACTCGGCGACTGGTTTCGCTCCCTACCCAAAGGCTTGGATACTGAGCTCGAAACAGGATCAAGGTCACTGTCCGCGGGAGAAGCGCAATTGCTGGCGTTTACGCGAGTCTTCTTGAAAAATCCAGGTCTTATAATTTTAGATGAAGCCTCATCCTGCCTCGATCCCGCCACCGAGCAAAAGCTCGAACACGCCGTGGATAAACTTCTCAAAGGACGCACCGCCATAATCATCGCCCACAAACTGGATACCCTGCACCGCGCAGACGATGTACTCATCCTCGAAAAAGGCAACGTTATAGAATACGGGAACCGAATTCGATTGGCATCCGATTCCACTTCACGGTTCTACCAGTTGCTACAGACCGGCATGGAGGAAGTGCTGGCATAAATGTAGGGGCGGGGTCTCCCCGCCCGATTATGGAATGAATGTAAATCAGGGCAAGAGGAACTCGCCCCTACGCAGGAAATTACAATGACCGAATCAACCATCAACCCGAACGAACTCAACATCCCATCCCTGCCTGCCTGGAAGGTCATCTACGAGATGGTCTGTTTCCGTCCGTTTTTATGGGTAATCGATCTATTCAGCGTCGCGCTTTATCGATTTTCAAGCCAGGTCGCACCAGCGTTGATCATCAAAGCCTTCTTCGATATGGTAACAGGCAATGCAACGCTCACTTTTGGCATTTGGACGGTTGTCGCCTTCTTCGTTGCTGCTTGGCTTGGACGTGTCCTTGCGGGTTACGGGTTTTATTACGCTGATGTACCGATCTTTGCTGAGATGGGCACACTACTGCGCAAGAATCTGCTTCAACACATTCTCAAACGACCAGGTGCATCACAATTGCCCGACTCTCCGGGGGAAGCAGTCAGCCGTTTCAAAGGCGATGTGAACGAGATACCTCTTTTTGTTATCCTCATCAATGACATTTTGGTCGGGTTTGCCATAATCGCTGTTTCCATCGTTTTGATGACTCAGATCAACCCATCGGTCACAGTCATGGCGCTCATCCCGCTTGTCATCGTTGGTATCATAGCCAACATCGCAACGGGGCGCATCGAACATTATCGGCGTGCCTCGCGTCAAGCCGCGGGCAATGTCACAGGTTTCATCGGCGAATTCTTCGGCGCAGTGCAGGCGGTCAAAGTGGCAACAGCGGAGAAAAATGTCATCCGTCACTTCCACAAGTTGAACGATGAAAGACGCGTGCTCACCGTCCGCGAAAAACTCTTCGACGAAGTCCTCGGCTCGATCTATCGCAACACATCCACGCTTGGTACGGGCGTTATCCTCGTACTTGTCGGTCAGTCCATGCGCACAGGCAACTTCACGCTTGGCGATTTCTCGCTCTTCGTTTACCTCCTGCAAAGCATGAGCGATCTCACCACCTTTGGCGGCATGTTATGGGCGCGCTACAAACAACTGGATGTCTCCGTCAAACGCATGTATCGCTTGATGGAAAATGCACCCTTGGATGCGCTCATCGAACACAGCAAAGTGGATTTGGAGGGACCCCTACCCGCAGTGACCTACCCGGCAAAAACCGCATCAGACCGACTGGATGTACTGGTCGCTGAACAACTCACCTTTCACTACCCTGATACGACCAATGGCATCGAAGGCATTGACTTGCGCCTCGAACGCGGCTCATTGACCGTTATCACAGGTCGTATCGGTTCTGGAAAAACAACGTTACTGCGAACTTTGCTCGGTTTACTCCCAATGGACTCAGGCGCGATATTTTGGAACAAAAACAGGATCGACGAACCCGGCAGTTTCTTTGTCCCACCGCGGTGTGCCTACACTGCACAAGTTCCGCGCCTGTTCAGTAACACCCTGCGGAACAACATCCTGCTCGGCTTGGATCGCTCAGGCGATGAAATCCACCGCGCTGCAAAACTCGCCGTCATGGATCGCGATCTCGAACAACTCGACGACAATCTCGAAACGATGGTTGGCGCACGCGGCGTCAAACTCTCCGGCGGGCAGATGCAACGGACCGCCGCGGCGCGCATGTTCATCCGTGAACCCGAACTGCTGGTCTTCGACGATCTCTCCAGCGCGCTGGACGTGGAAACCGAACGCCTGCTCTGGGAACGCATTTTTGAAACGGACGTGGAAAAGACCTGCCTGGTCGTCTCCCATCGCCGCCCCCTTCTCCGCCGCGCCGATCATATTATCGTACTCAAAGATGGAAAGATTGACTCAGAAGGCACGTTGGACAAATTGCTTGAGACCAGCCAGGAAATGCGCGAGCTATGGAAATTGGAAGAAAATGGCTCAACATAAATCCAAAAGCGATCCAATTGGGTCGCTTTTTGTTCTAGAAAATCCTTATGGCACATCTACAACCCCAATTGCCTACGCGCAAAAGCAGGCGTATTGCTGTTTGTGAGCACTACCACACCCCAACCCCAGGGCTTTCTTAAAGTCCTGTCAGACAACTTTGGCTTCCACCGATTCGGTCACTTTCACCGCGATACTCTCCAAAAACGCCAAGAAAAAGAAAGAAATTGTGGGTCTTGTGGTTCATGCTTTTGGAACTTTAATCAAGA
>DATDAG010000573.1:0-3781 GCA_036525495.1 Anaerolineales bacterium | reverse complement strand
AGTGGGAGAAAAACATCGAAAAGCGCCATGTTTTTGTGTTCTTAGCAGCATTTTGGCGACTTTTAATCCCATTTTTGAGCTCTCGGTGGGAAGTTTTTGTGGAGATTTTTTGAGCAATGGGTTTTTCGACAGTCTCGTTGGGGTGGTTTTCATCCTTGGTTTCGTTGACTATATCACGGGGTTCGAACTATCGTTTTCCTTTTTCTATCTCATACCCATTACCATGACAGCCTGGGCGCTCGGAAAGAACGCAGGGCTAGCCTTCTCCGTTTTAAGCGCAACTGTCTGGTTCACATCCAACACTCTCTCGGGCGAGCAAATTTCACACCCACTCATCGGTATCTGGAACACGCTCATTCGTTTTGGGTTTTACGCAGTGGTAACCACACTGCTTACAGAATTACGGCATGCTTTGGAGGAGGAACGCCTCCTCGCAAATTCAGACCCGCTTACAGGTGCATTGAACCGGCGCTCATTCAACGACATTACCGAAAAAAAGATGATCTTTTCCGAAGTAAACCGACGCCCCTATTCGTTGGTATATATTGACCTGGACAATTTCAAAACCCTAAACGATACGCTTGGGCACGCAGTTGGCGATCTGGTCTTAAAGACGGTTGTGGACACCATCCATGCACAAATCCGCAACACAGACTATTTAGCGCGGCTCGGCGGCGATGAATTTGCGATCCTGCTCACAGAACTCGACCGGGAACATGTGGAAATTATCGTTGGAAGATTACGATCTTCATTGCTCGATAAGATGAATTTAAACCAATGGGATATCACCTTCAGCATCGGTGTGTTGACCGTTCTAAGCATGCCAAAATCTGCAGACGAATTGATCACGCTCACAGATGCTTTGATGTATGACGTCAAAGACAGAGGCAAGAACGCCATCCAATTTTCGACGTTCGAATAATGAACCCCATGTTGCTACCATAGAAAATACCAAACTCTTTCGCCACGAATTTTTTTCTCAACTTCGCGAATATTCGTGCAATTCGCGGCAAAAGAGACTTCCTCAAGCGGTTCGATATCAAGATGGCAACTTGCGTTAATGAAACAAATCGGGGAAAAGTCCGTATAATGGGTATGGAGGAAATATGATCCACACCTATCAAATCGAGGGATTGACCTTGCAAACAGGCGATATTCTCTGCACAATGAACGGCAAACCTGATATTTTGCCCGGCGAGTTCTGGCGGCTCATCGGTCGGCTGGTGCCTGGGGATGTGGACCATGTGGCAATCTACATCGGTCCGAATGGGAGATGCGTGGAAGCGGGCACGCGTGGCGTGATCACATTCGACGTCCCGCACGGGATCTGGGATACCGAACGCATGGCGCGTCAACGCGGACTTCTACTTGATACCCTCTATGGAATTTCTTCTCCCCTTGACGGACTCCAAAATTCGGAAGACGAAGAGTACGCAATGCGGCAAATCGTCGCAACTTATGCTCTTGCGCAGGTTGGGAAACCGTATAACTTGAACTTCCTGAACGCAGAGACAGAGGAGGCGTTCTATTGCAGTCAACTGGCGTATAAGGCATATCAACAAATCGACATTGACTTGAACACCGGGCTCGCCATGGAACAACTTCCCGGGACAAACAATATCATCTATCCGCAAGAAATATGGGAGGGGTTTAGTCATCAGGCGGTGGTAAGTGTGAAGTTGAAAGTGGGTAGTGGGCAATTGGCGGTGAACCCAAGGTAATTATGTCGTTGCGAGCGTAGCTCAACGAAGCAATCTCCTTGGCTGTGTAGGGGATTGCTTCGCCCTATCGGGCTCGCAATGACATAACCGCTTATAGTGTATAATCAGCCCATCAATTAATATATATCAGCAGTCCACCGCTGTTTTCGCTTTTGAGCACGTACTCAATTTCCCAAAAACACCTACAAGAGACTTCTGAAGAACAGGAACAATTTTGAACTTCGAACAATTTAATTTGGATTCCCGCCTCATGCAGGGAATCAAACGCGCGGGCTATGAGTCCGCCACACCCATTCAGGAAGCGGCAATTCCCGCCGCGCTGCGCGGACGCGATGTCATCGGCACTGCACAGACAGGTACAGGCAAGACCGCCGCGTTCATCCTCCCCATTCTCAACAGACTGCTCAGCGGTCCGCGCGGGATGCCGCGTGCGCTCATCGTCACACCGACGCGTGAACTTGCAGAACAGATCCATGAGGTGACGCGCGCCCTGTCAGTGGGGACAAAGATCCGTAGCGCAACCATCTACGGGGGCATCCCAGCGAACCGCCAGATCAAGGCATTGAGAGACGGCGTGGAAATCCTCGTCGCATGTCCTGGGCGTTTGCTGGATCTCATCAATCAGCGTCATGCAAAAATGGAGCGGATCGAAGTCCTTGTGCTCGATGAAGCCGACCGCATGTTCGACATGGGTTTTCTGCCCGACGTGCGGCGCATCATCAAGGCGGTTCCCGCAAAAAGGCAGACCATGCTGTTCTCGGCAACATTCCCCGCCGAGGTGGAACAACTTGCTTCACAATCGCTCGTCGAACCGCAAAAGATCGCCATGGGAATCAGCCGCCCTGCGCACACGGTCACTCACGCACTGTATCCCGTTCCCCAACATTTGAAATCGGGATTGCTGTTGAAGATTCTCAAACAGACCGATACCGAATCGGTACTGATCTTTACCCGCACCAAGCACCGTGCAGATAAGATCGCGCGCCAGATCGCGCACGCAGGACATCGCGTCACGAGCCTGCACAGCAACCGCTCGCAGGGACAGCGCCAGAATGCGCTGAGCGGCTTCAAAAGCGGACACTTCCACATCATGGTCGCCACCGACATTGCCGCGCGCGGGCTTGACATCGAAAGCATCTCACACGTCATCAACTTCGACATGCCTGACACCGCCGATGCCTACATCCATCGCATCGGGCGCACGGGACGCGCACAACGCACAGGCGATGCGTTCACGCTCGTCACACCTGAAGATAACGATATGATCCGTAAGTTGGAACGCATTATGAAAGAACCGCTCGAAAGGATCACATTCGAAGACTACGATTACTCGGTTCCAGCCCCCACCCGCTCTTCCAACGCCCGCGGACGCGGCGCACCGCGCCCTCCACGCCCCGCCCCCACGCCGACAAGGTTTGGAAAGAATCGATTGGCGCCACAACGTAAAAAATAATTCGTAATAAGTAACCCGTCTCATTATGAGGCGGGTTTTTTGCTAAAATTCGAAGAAAGACCGTAGATACTTGGAAAACTGCAAAGACTACCTGTGAGGAGGTAAGTGACCGATGGATTTTAATTTGAACGATGAACAAAAACGCATCATTGCATTGGTCGAAGAGCTTGGAAAAAAAGAATTTGCGCCCAAAGCAGCCCACTGGGATGAAAATCATGAGTATCCGTGGGAAAATGTGCACAAGCTGCGTGAATGCGATATTCTCGGCATGACCATTCCTGAAAAGTACGGCGGCCAGCAGCATCCTTTAATCGATGCGATATTAGCCATTGAAACCGCCGCCAAATACTGTGGTGTAACTGGGCGTGTTATCGTTGAAACGAACATGGGTGCGCTGGGATGTATTATGGCTTATGGCACCGAGGAACAGCGCAAACTTGTAGCCCACAGAATTCTCGCGGAAGGCGACAAGCCTGCCATTGCCATGACCGAACCCGAGGCTGGAACCGCGTTAACCGATCTTCGGACTACGGCTGTGCGCAAGGGCCGTAATTACGTTATCAACGGAACCAAACACTGGATAACCGGTGGTGGCGTGTCATTGACC
>DATDAG010000572.1:0-2328 GCA_036525495.1 Anaerolineales bacterium | reverse complement strand
TTGCTCTGGAACTCGACCCCTCATTAGAGCGTTTGCCAGAGACCGTGGAGTTGTCTATCTTCCGCATCGTGCAGGAGGGATTGAACAACATCCGAAAACATGCTGACGCACAGCACGTTCGCCTCTCCCTGAAACCTGCCTCTTCAACCAATCTTTTGGTGCGGCTGGAGGATGATGGGCGCGGACTGACAGTGCCGGCGGACCTTGCATCTCTTTCTGCGCGAAAGCATTTTGGGCTGGTTGGCATCAGCGAGCGCGTGGCGCTGCTTGGTGGAACGATGAATATCCAATCTCCTCCCGGGCAGGGAATGATACTGCAGGTGGAGATTCCCAGCCCATTTCCTCTCGACTTCAAAGATATACCTGTCCCATGAAAATCGATTTCGTCAATTGGATTTTCCTCAATTAAGGGATTTCCCCTAGTGAAAAGAGGGGGCAAACGCCTGCAAATGGGGGGTTGGGAAGTATGCAACCAAATCACCTTGGCATAAAATATATTAAATTAAACGCATTTATATCCAACCCTTTGTTGGCTTGTATTCGGTGACTTTACTCGTTTGAAAAACTGAAGGGAAAGAATGTTGTTCCAAAATTGCAACCTGCAGGTCAATACTATTTCATCTTCATCCCTGGTAGCTTATGCCCACAAGCGGAGCATGCTGTTAATTGAAACAGATATGCCTCGCTTTTTTCTTTAACTTGAAAGGAGGTGGTGAGAAGACACATTTTGTATCCGGTTCGTTTGTAATTCATAAAAACAGATCAAGATAAGGAGAAGAATCAAATGTCGAAAAAAGCTTTATATACGTTGTTCTCCGTGTTCGTCATCCTTGCCACACTGCTTTCAGCTTGTGGCGGTGGGCAGACAACCGAAGAACCCGAATCACTGGCTGTCGGTATCGTATTGCCGACGAAAGATGAGCCCCGCTGGCTCCAGGACGAAGCCCGCTTCCGCGAGGCACTGACAGCTGCCGGCTACGAAGTGGAAATTCTCTTCAGCCAGGGCGACTCCGCACAAGAACGTGCCAACGTCGAGACCCTGATAAGCAAGGGTATCCAGGTGCTCATCATCACCCCGCATGACGGTGCAGCCGCAGCAGCCGCAGCGGAAGCCGCACACGAAGCCGGGATCAAGGTCATTTCATATGACCGCCTGGTCCTGAACACCAACGCCGTTGACTACTATGTCACATTCGACAGTGTTGCCGTGGGCGCCGCCCAGGCTCAGTACCTGGTCGACAAAGCCAGCGGTTCAGGCAATCCGTTGTACCTGTATGCGGGCGCAGCCTCCGATAACAACGCCTTCCTGTTCTTCGAAGGCGCCTGGAACGTCCTCCAGCCCAAGATCGCAGACGGCACGTTCGTGATCAAGAACTCGAGCGAAGCAGAAGGCTTGCAGGATAAGGCAACCCTCTCCCGCGACGAGATGGGCAGCATCATCGGACAGATCACCACCAACTGGGACTTCAACACCGCCAAGACCCTGGCAGAGTCGAACCTGACCGCTGCCGGCGCCGATGACAAGGGTGATGTCTTCATCCTTGCTCCGAACGACGGAACTGCACGCGCGATCGCCGATGCGTTCGCAGCCGACAGCGATGTCTCCAGCTACGTTGTGACCGGACAGGATGCCGAGAAGGCTTCCGTCCAGTACATCATCGACGGCAAGCAGTCGATGACCGTGTTGAAGGACGTCCGCACCCTCGTGGGTGACGCGATCGCCGCGGCAGTGACCTTCCTTGAGGGTGGCACGCCTCCGCAGACCCACACCTACAACAACGGTACCTTCGACGTACCCGCCAAGCCATCCGAAGTTGTTTCGGTGGACAGGGACAACGTCAAAGCAGCCGTGATCGATTCCGGTTACTGGCCCGCCAGTGACTTCACCGGACTGCCCTAATCCGGCAGGAAAGTGAGTAAGCAGGAATAGGGGTGGGGCATCCCGCCCCTATTCCTGTATAATAGTTAGTATCATCATCATTGGAGAAGCCATGGACACTGCCATTCTGGAAATGAAGAACATCTCAAAGGAATTCCCCGGCGTGAAGGCTTTGAACAATGTCAGTTTCCGGGTGGCTGAAGGGGAGATTCACTGTCTGGTCGGTGAAAATGGGGCGGGAAAATCCACTCTAATGAAGATACTAAGCGGGGTATATCCACACGGCGCCTACACCGGGGATATTGTGTTTGGGGGCGAAGTGCAAAACTTTTCAGGAATCCGCGACAGCGAAAAGGCAGGGATTGCGATCATCTATCAGGAGTTGGCGCTGGTCCCTGAGATGACGGTGTACGAGAATATTTTCCTCGGACACGAAATCCACAGCGGTC
>DATDAG010000571.1:0-6016 GCA_036525495.1 Anaerolineales bacterium | reverse complement strand
GGGCTGGCTGCCGAGTGGCGGTAATAATTCGCCCAACCTCGGAGAAGCAAGTTCAGGGCTGTAATCTTGTCCTGGACACTAGCAAGTGTGGTACCACGCTTTGTCATGGACTTAATTTTGTCTTTCAGTTTCATCACACTTTTCTCGGATGGGTAGAATTTCAATTCGTTGTAGCCACGCTGCACATCGATGTGGCGTTTCATGGTGAAACCGGGAAAGTCAAAACCTTCAGTGATGTGTGTGATGTGGGTCTTTTCCACAGACAGTTGCAGTCCTAGGTGGTCACTAAGAAAAGCACTCAGTTCCGCTTTCAATGTTTGTGCCGTCTCTTTCGTACCATTCCAGGCAACAACGAAGTCATCTGCATAGCGGACATAAAAGGCATTGCCTTCCATTCGTCTGCGCCGTTTGTTCTTCTCGTTGTAGTTCAGCCCGGTGTATTTCTCGTCCATCCATTTGTCTATCTCATGAAGATAGATGTTGGCTAGCAGGGGTGAGACAATAAGCCCCCTTGGGGTGTGCCTTCCGGCGTTCTCTTGAAGAGAGTGCCCTCCATAACTCCAGCCTTGAGCATTTGCCAGATCAGGGTCAACAGCTTCTTGTCCTGAATACGCTTTCTGAGGAGTCGCATGAGGGTTTTGTGCTGGATGTGATCGAACGAACCCACAACTTAATACCCCCTTCCACTACCCAGATGGAGAGCGGGCAAAAACCGTCGAGGTCACCGACCCAACGCATCCGCTCTTTGGACGTACTTTCCGGGTTGTCACCTATTCGACCCTGGGGGATGCACAGTATGTTTTGGTGGTTTATCGGGAGCAGATGCTCTTGCGCATTCCGCTTTCCGCCACTACCCTCCGGCCAGCCCAGCGCAGAGTCTCCACCAAACTGACGTTAGCAGCCGTGCAAGAGCTGCTCTCTGTGGCTGAGGAGGTCGTATGTCCATTGAGCCCCGAAACGTCTGGGAAAACCTATCCCCCCAATGCCAAATCCAAATCACGGCGGAACTCACCGCCATTATCCAGGAGGTGATCCATGACTACCTCAGAACTCATCACGCCTGCCCACCTGATGCGCAAAGCCCTGATTTACATCCGCCAATCGACGGTCCAGCAAGTCCTGTCCAATCAGGAGAGCCTACGCCTGCAGTATGCCCTGCAGTTGCGCGCCCTTGAACTCGGCTGGCGCTCGGAAGAGATCCAGGTCATCGACACCGATCTGGGCCAAACGGCTGCCGTCGCCCAAAATCGGGAAGGCTTCAAGGAGGTCATCGCACGGGTCACCTTGGGAGAAGTCGGGATTATTTTGTCTTCGGAAGTGACCCGGCTTTCGCGCAACTGCTCCGACTGGTATCCGCTGCTGGACATCTGTGGATACCGTGACTGCCTGATTGCGGATCGGGATGGCGTTTATGATCCCGCCTCCACCAACGGACGCCTGCTGTTGGGGTTGAAAGGTCAACTGTCTGAGTTCGAACTGCACACGATTCGCTCGCGCCTCACGGCTGGTCTGCTCAACAAGGCCCAGCGCGGCGAACTGGCACTGGACTTGCCTATGGGTCTGGTGCGGCAGGAAGATGGACGGGTGCTCAAAGACCCCAACCAGGAGATTCAGGATTGCATTCAACTGGTCTTCGATACTTTTTGGCGAGTAAAATCAGCTAACCGAGTGCTGCGTTTTTTCAACCAGGAGCATTTCACCCTGCCGCAGCAGGATCGCTTTGGCGACTTGATCTGGAACCGGCCCAGTGTGGCGGCTATCTTGTCGATCCTGAAGAATCCGGCCTTTGCCGGGGCCTTCGTCTACGGACGCAGCCAAACTCACCGTGAGTTGGGTTCCGGTCGGTCGAAAACCCAGCACATGCCTTTTGGAAAGTGGAAGATCATCGTGAAGGATAAATATCCCGCCTACATTTCTTGGGAAACCTTCGAGCGCATCCAGGCCATGCTCCAGGACAATTACGCCGAATATGATCGCAACAAAACGCGCGGCGTTCCCCGTCCCGGGGCGACACTTCTGCATGGGATCGTGTACTGCGGCGAATGCGGCCACAAAATGGTGGTGCAGTATAAAGGCGGGCCGGAGTACCAGTGCAATTTCCTGCACCAACAATACCAGGTTCCGGTCTGCCAGCGCATTCCGATCTCGGCCAATCGATGATTGCGTAGTGCAGGCTTTCTTTCAAGCCTTGTCCCCCATCGAACTGGATGTTTACGAACGGGCCTTACAAATGCACGCCGAGGTCGACCAGCAAGCCCGGCAAGCTCAAGAACAGCAGTTGGAACGCTTGCGATATCAGGCCGCGTTGGCGCAACACCAATATAACCAGGTTGATCCAGATAACCGCCTGGTGGCGGCAGAACTGGAGCGACGCTGGGAAGCCGCTCTCGTAGCCCTCCAAGAAGCTGAAGACCGGCTGGCGCCTCAACAACAGCCAACTGAAAATCCCCCCTCCCTGCCACCCGAACTCAAAGCCGCTTTTTCCCGCATCGCTCAAAAACTTCCCCAAATCTGGGACCAGGAAGAACTCCTGCCCACTTCACAGAAGAAAGCCCTGCTGCGCTGTCTGATCGATAAAGTCGTTATCCAGCATGTGGCCCATGACAAGATCCAGACCCGCATCGTTTGGAAAGGTGGTGAAACCACCACGGCCATCGTGACCGTCACGGTGGGCGCCTTCCGCCGCCTCTCTTCGGCTGCTCAAATGGAAGAGCTGATCCTGCAACTCAACCAACAAGGCCAATCCGACCAAGAAATTGCTCAACATTTGACCCAACTCGGTCATACCTCCCCCAAGAACTCCCAAGCGGTTTTGCCTAGCACGGTCCGCACCATTCGCTTGAAGCATCGCATTTTTCTCAAACGCAGCCAATCCCACCCGCGTCACATCCCTGGCTACCTAACCATCCCACAAATTGCACCTCAACTCGGGGTTACCCCTCACTGGATCTATCACCTTATCCGTACTGGCCGGATCGAAATGACTCGTGACCCAAACACCGGTCTCTATTTGTTCTCCGATCAAGCCGAAACTCTCAACTCCCTTCGTCAACTCAAAGCTGGCACCGTTAAGCACTTGCATTTTTAAAGAGGCATCAAGATGTACGATCAAAGCATCCCACGATGTCTCCTTCAATGACCCAGTTCATCTTCTTCTGCTTGGGAGCAGCCTGTTGATGTAGATAAGCCATTGCGGTGTGACAACTTCTTTGGGGACGAAAGCCGTGGCTTGAAGGATAGAAGTCACTTTCATAGATAGGTTCGAAAATGGCTTTCACCATTAGTTGAACCAGCCGGTCTGTCAGGGTAGGTATTCCCAGTGGGCGTTTTTTGCCGTTGGCTTTCGGAATATACTTTCGCAGCAACGGTTGAGGCTTGTAACCTCTTTGTGTCAGCGAGAGGATGGCTGTTGCTTTTTTAGCGGGTGTGTTCCAAGTTTCTTTGTTTATCCCAGGTGTGTTCTTACTTTGATTTTCTGTCACTCGTCGGACGGCAAGTGCTTTTCCGCTGAACGAGTGGGTCAGCAAGTGTTGTAGGGCTTTCACTTTATTCCACTTGCCTTCCTGTGTTGCCTTCACAATACGTGCTTGAAGCTGCTTCACCATTTTATTGACCTTGTGCCACTCGATGGCATGCCAGTCAATGGATTGGTGAGAGGCCGCACAAGCGTCAGTTTCTGTCGCTTTCATCTGCTTTGCCTCTTTCAGTAGTTTGTCAAGTTCTCTTGTGATTAGAGACCCTGTGGAAGTCAGCCCGGTTTCCCGTGGGATGATGTTGCCTTATGGCTCAATCCCTATCCCGTCCATTACAGACTGGCTTTCGCTTTTTCCACGTTCCTATGCCCACAATCCCAACAGGTTGCCTTGCGGTTCCCCTGCCTCTTGAAGAGGCGGGATTATGGGGTTTCCACGTTCTAAATAGACAACAATTGGCAGGTTAGGTTCGCTCTTTTCGCCGGTAGTATGTATGTCCATGACAAGGGAGAAATGAACCCTTGTACCTACTACGTGCCTTTTGGCTCGAGCCTCTTGCTTCGTGTCTTAAGCTCGTTCTCAATTTACGACGTTTATCAAGCGTTCACATGTGTTAACCATACTGCCAAACCCTAGCCCCCGTCCCGTAGACACTTTTCAGGACACACTTTATTCTCGCGAATGTGGTGTCAGATAATCTGAGGTTGCATTGTCAGTAGAGCTTCGCACAAGTGCATTACTGCTCTTGCGCGTCTACTTAGGGTACTGCCAATGGAATGACAGGTCTTGTCATTAGTTAATGCAAGACAGTTGTCAATTTAGCTTCGTGTCGCACCATTTCATATGAGACCAGCGCAGCTGCGTCCGCAGGGGAATTGATGGCGGGGCGTTCTTCGGGAGACTCGAGAGTCAGCCTTCTGCCGAGTTCGATGGCGGCTTTGATCTGCGCGGCTTTGGCATCGCCAAGTCCGTGTTGTTTTTTGATGTCGGCGAATGGGGCGCGATGGAGACCGGTCGGACCGCCGAATTTGTTGAGCAGGCGTTGCCCCACCGCCACGGCGTTCTCTCCTTTTACGCCGACGCGCAGGAGGATGGCGATCAATTCAGCGTTGGTCAATGCCTGGGATCCCAACGAAGCAAGCCTCTCGCGCGGACGATCCGATTCGTGCAGATCCATGATGCGGTAGATGGGTTTGGATGTGGTATCAGTCATGGGTTTCCCTCAAAAGGAAAGGATCATCCTATTTTACAGCGAATCTTATAAAATACTTTGCTTGACACAGCCCATCCCCTCCATTAGAATACGGTTCGCCTTTACTTTGGGCCTGTAGCGCAGTTGGGAGCGCGCCTCAATCGCACTGAGGAGGTCAGGGGTTCGAATCCCCTCAGGTCCACAGATTTACGATTGACGATTTTGGATTTACGATTGTGAGAAATGATCCTGGTCGTAAATCTGAAAATGTACGATCCAAAATCGAAAAGGGCCCATAGCGCAGTTGGGAGCGCGTCTCAATGGCATTGAGAAGGTCGAGGGTTCGAATCCCTCTGGGTCCACTAAACTGAATAAAAAGTCATGGCAGGAGTAGTAGGTCATCCCGTCAGCGAGAAGGGAGAGCGAGGTGGAAGCCCTTCAACGGCATCGAATGGGAATGCCAGTCAATCAGATCGAACTCGCCTGTTACTCGAAAGAGAGACTTCGCTGGTGAACCCGATATGTGTAAGTAGTCAGCGACGGCATCAACCGTTATCATGAACAAAGTGGTCAATCAGAGACTAGTTGACTGATTGACAAACTGGGTGGTACCGCGGAGGAAATCCTTCGTCCCTGAGTGGATGAAGGATTTTTTGTTTTCCTCACCCTAACCCTCTCCCACCTTGGGAGAGGAGATACATATTTGAAAGGAGGCACGCATGACTGCAAAACAGATATTTGAAATCAGGACGGTGTCCTGCCTTCTCGCGCAAGTCGTCAATGTCGCGCGCCTCCGGGTGACCTTGAAAGTAAAAATTTTGAATATCAAAGGTCAGACCATGACCTGAAACTTGAAACTTGGAACCTGAAACTCTTATAAAATGAGGTAAGAATGACTGAAACAATAAAGAATGGAACAGATGAAAAAAAAGATATTTCCTTTAACCCCAATGTCATCGAGAAAAAATGGCAGGGGAAGTGGGAAGCGGATAAGTTGTATCGTGCGGTGATAGATGAGAGCCGCCCAAAGCATTACGCACTGACAATGTTGCCGTATCCCAGCGGCGACCTGCACATCGGTCACTGGTACGCGATGATCCCTCCCGATGTGCGCGCGCGTTTCATGCGTATGAGGGGATTCAACGTCTTGTTCCCGATGGGTTTCGATGCGTTTGGTCTGCCGGCAGAGAATGCGGCGATCAAAGAAGGCGTCCACCCGATGAAGCGTACATTCGAGAACATCGAGCGAATGCGCACTCAGATGAAAACGATGGGGACGATGTTCGATTGGGAACGCGAGGTGGTTTCTGCGTCACCCGAATACTACAAATGGACCGAGTGGTTCTTCATC
>DATDAG010000570.1:0-7546 GCA_036525495.1 Anaerolineales bacterium | reverse complement strand
AGTGGATGTTGATGTTGGGGTGCCACTTGGGGTCGGAGAAAGAGTCGGGCTGGGTGTCACAGTGGGAGGCGTCGAACTCTGGCTTGTAATGCGCGGGTTGACCCACAATCCATAATCCTCGTGCGAGGAACCGTTGGCGAGAATCGTCAGGATGAACTTGACCTTTTTACCGCTTAGGAAGCTCAGGTCAATATCGATCGGATAATATTCGCCTTCGTAGACCTCATTCCACGATCCCAGCGGTTTTACCGGGTCGCTTCCGATCTGGTATTCGAGTTTGAAGACCATGTTGCAATCGTTGGCTTTGTGCAGACAGCCGATCCATGACTGGAAATGATCTCTAGCCTGTACGTTAACGGCGGAGTACTTGCCGGTTATCATGCCATTGTTGACCCGTTGTGGGTGTGTGATCAATCCAACCCCGCGGAAGTTGCCATCCTCCATTTTCGGGGCGCTCATTACAAAGGCAAAACCATCGTTCGACCCGTCAACGCCCGGGCAGGGTAGTTCCTTGCTCCCGTTCCTCCATGCCGCATCGCAGATGTTTGCGGCCAGGTCATAGCCTGTAACTGTGTACCCGCTGACGTTCACGTCCACATAGATCGTCGAATCTCCGGTTGCGCCAAAACCGAACTGAATATCGGACGCGTTGCGGAGTTTCCAATAGCCCATGAAACGACCGTCCTGATTTGGCGCGGTCAATTGGATGGAAATATCCACGCTTCCTCCCGGACTGACGCTTGCCGGCAAGGCAACGGCATTCTTCCCCCCGAACTTTTCGCCGCTCACGAACACGAGATCATAGGATGTGGTCCATGTGCAGGTGCCGACGTTCTTGATCCGCCAGATCTTCGTGAAAGTGTTGCCGCGCCCGACAACCGCGCCATCGGGAAAGGTCACATCCGCGACAAATGCCGCCGCGTCGCATTTTGTGACGGTTTGCAATGGCGGCACCAAGGTAAATGTTGCAAATGCCGTGGGGCTGTTTGTCGGTATGGATATGGTGGGAGTGGGGGAGTTTTCCGCAGGCTGGGTCGCGGCTCCCTGTGTGGACATGACACTCAGTGTCTGTGCGGCGGCGGTGTATAAAGAGTCAAGGGTTGCCGCAGGTTGGGGGGCAGCCGGTGTAAAAAGACCGCATGCAAGCGTAACACCAAGCGCTGCGGTTAATATCAATAAATTCCTGCTGGTACGTGTAAGGGACATTCGAGCCTCCGATTTCATCTTGAACCATTTGCTAGGACGTTTCAAGCGGCTCGCAGGTTCCAATAAACAAGCCGGAGTTTTCGCTCGGCTTGTAATTATGTTACGGACAGTTGTTCAGGATCGTCACCTTTTCATAGTTCTGGGATTGTGGCGAGGTGAGGATGAGTTGTATCCAGCGCGGGTTGGGACTATCGCCCCTGCCGATCATCCACTCGCGTTGGAGCGTCAGGCTTTCCGCCTGGGAAAATTCAAGCGGTTTGATTCCGCTTTCATTCCCGTCGCTCTGGTCCCAAAAATATTCGATCTCAAGAGGACCACTCGATGTGAGGGTGGCATAAACTGTGTACCGTACATTCGCCGGGCATCCTTCTGCAGGATCGCGAACGAGTTGGAAATCTACACGTGAGATTCCGTACTTTGGTTTGGACGACACTCCGATCTGCACATAGAAGGAAGCGCTCAGCGGACCTGCGCCGAAATCTGATCCCCAGGGTGTTTTCATTCGCCAATACCCGGTTGCAGTCCCCTCTGTTGCCGGTGCTTGCAGATAGATGGAGATGTCCATGGTTTCATTGGGCTGGATGATCTCGGAAAATGGGTAGGAGACCAGGCCTTCCATGCGTTCGCCACTCCAAAAGACCAGGCTGTAGGATGTGTCCCAGATGCATGTGCCTGTGTTGACGAATGTCCACGTTTTCCAGAAATATTCACCGGGCAGGAACACGGTATCATCCGGAGGGCTTTCGCCGACCAGAACGGCAGAGGCAATACATCCCGGATTGGAAACCGCCTGTCCCGGCGTGCTGGTGGGATCAGGTTCAGATGTGGCAGTGGCTTGCAGGGCAGGGGCTGGCGTAAGCGTGGGAAGAGCCGAGACTTTTGTCAAAGAATTCTGCGCCAGCACGGTCTGCGCGACGGCAGTGGCGATCTCCGATTCGGTTTGCGCAGGTGCTCCGCACGATGCGGCGATCAATGCAACGCATATCAATAGTAGTAATGATCCTGGTTTGTGAAAAAGCATCAACATCCTTTCCTTGATTTATTTGTTCATTATACTGTTTTCAAAAATGCCCGACGAGCAGGTCGGGCATTTTGTCATTTAAGGTAATGCTATCTGTGGTCTGACCCACACTGCCCAGTCCTGTGC
Source organism: Anaerolineales bacterium (assembly GCA_036525495.1). GTDB lineage: Bacteria > Chloroflexota > Anaerolineae > Anaerolineales > Villigracilaceae > Defluviilinea. Next base: position 5,193 of record DATDAG010000570.1, on the reverse strand, counting down.
GGAGGAACCGTTTGCCAGGACCGCCAGTATGAATTCGACGGTTTTTCCCTTGAGCGGTGTCAGGTCAACGTCTATGGATTTCATGGTGCCGTCGCAGGACTTGATCCATTCACCGAGGGGGGTCACCGGACCTCCGCCTTCCCTGTAGTTCAATTGGAATTTGGCGTTGCCTGCGCCACAGGTGCCATCAGCCTGCGAAAGGAAGCCGATCTTCGCAGTGAAATGCTCGCCTGTGACGACAGTGTAGGCGGGGAACCGCCCGGTGATAACCCCGTCATTGACGAATTGAGGATGGGTTTCCAGGATCTTTGTCGTGATCGTGCCGTCTTCAAGTTTCTGGTTGTCCTTGTACATGGCGAAACCATTGGCATCCGAGTCTGGCCCGCCAAAGGTCAGGGAGCCAGCGCTGCTGATCCAGACAGCGGAGGATGCCCTGGTGTAAAAGTCGTAGCCGGAACTGATAACACCGACTTTGATATCCACGAAGAAAGATGTGCCCTGGTGTCCGCTCAACATGGGGATATAGACACCGGAAGGGTTTCGGATCCGCCAATAGCCGCGGTAGGAACCGTTCGTTGTCGGCGCGGTCAGGTTGACTGAAAGGTCTACTTCCTGTCCAGGTCCCACTGTTCCTATGGCGATGGGCGAGTTGCCATTCATCGCGTCGCCGCGGTCGAATACCAACGAGTAGCCGGACCAGGTACAGGTGCCCGCGTTCCGGATGCGCCAGGTCTTTATGAAAGTTTCCCCCGGGGCGTACATGGTTCCATCAGGGGCGGTCACATCCCTGACGAACTGTCCCTGGTCACAGAGCGGTGTGGGGGAGAGAACCGGGGTATTTGTAACAGATGGCAGGGTCGGCAGTGAAACCGCTGTGTTCGTCGGCTGCGGCGGTGGCAGCGTGGGCGTGTTGAATGATGGGGCAGGGGTCGACGTCTGGTTCAATTGTGCCTGAACGGTCAATGCGGCTTGCGTGAAGATGGCATTGGGTTCCTCCGTTTGCGGCGAGCTGGAGGGCAGGTTACATGCCGAGAGAACAAGAACCAGAGACATGCTCAAAATAAGGAATTTGCGTGAAAAGATGGACATGATTTTCTCCTCGAACGATGAATCAATTTTACATCAATGAGGACGTACTTGCATTCCCCTTTGTTCCTATTGGATGTCACTGTGGGACAAAAATCGGGAGCCAGATGACTGACTCCCGATCGGCTTCAATTTGATGGCGCTCGACGCGCTTCCTTGATCCTTCGACACGGCTCAGAACAAGCTTCAAGCTGGTTCGTGGACCCCAGCCATCCACAAGCCCAATTGTTCGCGCGTCGCTTCCTTGCGATCCACAGTTGCCACGATCTGACCGCGGTACATCACCACGATGCGGTCTGAAAGCGACATGATCTCATCCAGTTCGGCGGAAATGAGCAGGACAGCCACACCGCGGTCTCGCATGGCAATGATCTCTTTGTGGATATATTCGATCGAGCCGACATCCAGTCCGCGGGTCGGCTGGGAGGCTACCACCAACTTGACTGGGCGGCTCAGTTCGCGCGCCACGATCACCTTTTGCTGGTTGCCGCCGGAAAGCTTCCCCGCTCCCACGAATGCGGATGGTGTCCGCACATCATATTCCTTGATGAGTTTTTTTGCGTTGGCATCCACCATGTTTTGCTGGATGACCACGCCTTTCGAGAAGCGAGGTTGATAATAATCGCACAACATCATGTTATCTGCCACGGTATAGGAAAGCACAAGCCCATGACGCTGGCGGTCCTCGGGGATATGCGCCAATCCCGTTTCTGTGATGGCACGCGGCGATTTGCCGGTCAGGTCATTACCCGCCAGAGTGAATCGTCCACTTTCGACGGGGCGCAAGCCGGTGAGCGCTTCTGCCAGTTCTGTCTGCCCGTTGCCCTGCACGCCTGCGATGCCAAGCACTTCACCCGCGCGCACTTCGAAAGAGACGCCGCTCACAGATTCCAGTCCGCGTATGTCCTTTACACGCAGGTCGGTTACTCGTAAAACTTCATCGGCAGGTTTGGCGGGTTTCTTTTTTACGGTCAGGATGACCTCGCGCCCGACCATCATTTCAGCAAGGCTTTGTTCTGTGCTTTCTTTTGGAATTGCCGTTCCCACAACACGACCCGTTCGCATAACGGTGATGCGGTCTGCGATTTTCAGAACTTCCTTCAGCTTATGTGTGATGAAGATGATCGAAACACCCTGTTCGGTCAACTCGTGCATGATACGGAAGAGGTCCTCCGCCTCTTGCGGTGTGAGTACCGCGGTGGGTTCGTCGAGGATGAGGATATTCGCTTTGCGGTACAAGGCTTTGACGATCTCGACGCGTTGTTGAATGCCTACGGGCAGGTCACCGACGATCGCATCAGGATCAACATCCAGTCCGTATTGATGCGAGAGTTTCCGCACTTTTTGCGCCACTTCTTTTCGATCCAGTTTGACGAGGGGTTGTTCGTTTGGCGAGGCGCGATGATCTGTTTCTGCGCCGAGCATGATATTTTCAGTCACTGTGAAAACGGGGATGAGCATGAAATGCTGGTGCACCATGCCGACCCCGTGATGGATGGCGTCCTTTGGCGAGTGGAGTTCCATGATATTTCCTTCCACGCGCACCTCCCCTGAATCTCCTTTGTATAGTCCGTAAAGGACGTTCATCAAAGTCGACTTGCCGGCGCCGTTCTCGCCAAGCAGAGCGTGGATCTCACCCTTATGCAGGTCGAAGTCCACATTGTCGTTCGCGAGAACGCCGGGGAATTTTTTTGTGATGCCTTTTGCTTCGAGAATGACTTCTGTTTTTGCCATGTTATTTCTCGTAGGGGATGCCATCGGCAGCGGGCGGAGTGGTTCGCCCGATGATGCCGGTCAGGATGAACATGGTCAGGATATAGGGAATCAACCCGACCACATAGGATTGTTGCAGGATCGCCAGTTGGGGCGGGATTACCTCGCGGAACAACTGCATGTTGATGTTCAAAGCCTGCGATGCGCCGAAGACAAGCGCGGCGGTCCATGCGCCGATGGGAGTCCAGTTGCCGAAGATCATGGCGGCGAGCGAGATGAAGCCGCGCCCGTTCGTCAATAGTGGCTCGAAGGATGGCACTGATTCGATGGTGAAATATGCGCCTGCCAGACCCGCCAATCCGCCACCAATGATGACACTCGCGTAACGCATTTTGAAAACATCAATGCCGACTGTATCTGCGGCTTTGGGATGTTCGCCTACGGCGCGGGTCCGCAACCCCCAACGCGTGTAGAAGAGAATGTAGTGGGCAATGAACACGAGCAGGATGGCGCTGATGGCGACCGGCTTCTGGTCGAAAACCTTGTTGATCGAAGTCACCACCTGAAGACAGTCAGCGGAATTGCAGAGCGGAGAAAAAATTTCCGTGATGGGCACATGGATGGTTGGAAGGACGCCGGGGGAATTTGGAACATTTCCCTCGAATACGCTTCCACTGCCGAAGAATAGCTGACGGTTCAAAAAGCCGGTCAGGCCAACTGCGAGGATGTTGATGACAGTGCCGCCAATAATCTGGTCTACTTTGTATGTTACGGACAGCACAGCGAGCAGGAGCCCCATCACCATGCCGGAAAGAATCGCAAAGAGCACACCAGTCCAGATGCTTATCCCGATGGGAAACCCGAAAACATGGAACATATAAATGGCGCCCAGCCAGCCGAAGAAGGCGGAGGACAGCATCATGCCTTCGATGCCGATATTGACCACGCCTGCTCGTTCGCAAAATACGCCAGCCAGAGCCCCTAGCGTCAGGGGTGTGGCAACAGCAATTGTCGTTGCCAGCATGCTTGTAATGATTACGATGGGAGGCGATTTCACCTGTCCTATCATTACGACCAATCCAAAAAGAATGACGATAATCAAAAAGATGAAGCCGAAACGTCTCCAGTCCATTTTTTCTCCTTAACCGCCCCAGCCGCGCGTGAGAACCACGCGTTCGCCTTTTGCTTTGATACGGTAAATGTAGCGGATGATGGCATCTGCCGCTACGAATAATAAAATGAGCGCTTGAAGCATGGAAATGAGATCAACCGGCAGTTGTGTCAGGAACTGCATCCGCGTCGCTCCGTTGCGCATGGCGGCAAACAATATCGAAGCAAGCACCACGCCGAGCGGGTGGGATTTCCCAAGCAGTGCAATCGCAATTGCATCGAAGCCATAACCGATCGAAAAACCGAGTTCGTGGCGGAAATTCAAGCCTGTCACTTCGAGCGCGCCTGCCATGCCAGCCAGCATGCCGGAGAGTGTCATGGTCATTATGATTGTGCGTTTGACGTTGATACCCGCGTATTTTGCCGCATCCGGATTGGCGCCCACAGTGCGGATCTCAAACCCCAGCGTTGTTTTATTAAGAAGCCACCAAATGAAAAGGGCTACAAGAAGGGCAAGGACAAACCCCCAATGGATGCGATAGCCATCAAAAATTTCCGGCAGGCGCGCACTTTCAACAATGAGCGGTGTTCGCGCGGAAACATTGTTTGGGGAACGGTCTCTCATGGGACCGTTCAGTAAAAAAGAGATCGTATTCAATGCAATGTAGTTCATCATGATGGTGTTGATGACTTCATGTCCCCCGGTATATGCTTTGAGAAAACCGACGATCGCCGCCCAAAAGGCGCCTCCTATCATGCCTACCAGGATCGTTGCTGGCAGGTGGATAACAGTTGGAATATCCATACCCAGCCAGCCAGGAAGGGCATAACCGATCAGGGCGGAAGCGGTTGCACCGAGTGCCAATTGTCCTTCTGCGCCGATGTTGAACAGCCCGCCTTTGAATGCCAGCGCGACTGCCAGTCCGGCAAAGATGTATGGCGTCGCCCAGACCGCCGTTTCACTTAGCGCTTTGGCGGAGCCAAACGATCCCTGGATTAATCCGTAATATGCCAGAAAAGGATTGCCTCTTACCGCCGCAATGATGATTCCACCCAATACGATTGCTGTCAGGATGGCAAGGAGCGGAATGAGTATCGCATCCAGCGCTGAACGAAGAAAACCCTTGTTGGGTGGGTTTGATGTCGTGTCTACCTGCATGAGGTCTCCAGTTGAGCCATGGTGATTGGTAAATTATATCACCTACCAATGCCATTCGACACAAAAACTGCACTAGAAATTCCATGCAACAAAAAATGGGAAAGAGGCGAATGGCATTGGTAGGT
>DATDAG010000569.1:0-5321 GCA_036525495.1 Anaerolineales bacterium | reverse complement strand
TGTCACTGAGCCAAGCAGCCACAATATCACCATTTTTTACTTGCTTGAAAGAAGTCGTTTGAAGAATGACAATATCCCCATCTGTTAGCATAGCATCGCGCATCGATTCACCTTCCACATATAAGGCAAAGACATCATCCGTTTTCACACCTGCAGGAAGGTAACTTTCGGGGATATGGACAACCGTCTGTTCATGATCGCCCTTATGATTCTTTTTGAAACTGGCATCCGGCAATAGGAGAGGATACCCGGCAGCAATCGGTCCATAATTTGGTATATCCAAGATATTTCTTTCCTTCAATGCAATTTGAGCTTTTTTCCTACGGACAATATTAGGCGTAGCTGATCTCTGTGAAACAATTGATATTTTTCCATCCTTATTACGCCTAATCTTCCCCCTTTTTTCCAGATCTTCTACATAGAACCTAACCAGGCTTGTGGACTTTACCCCAATTTTATTTCCGATCCTGCGAAGTGATGGATTTACATCATCTCCTACCAACTTCTCTATTGCGGCGAGAGTTTTTCCGGTACGATCCTTTTTGTCATGTGTTCTGCCCATCCAATCCTCCTTTACCATCATAGAATAGACGAATTTACACTTATAAGGATACAGATCTCCAAGCCTTTTGTAAACTACAGGCTGCACACATCAAAAATAATAGCTATGTGGTTCGTGGTTAATTTCTCTATTGACCTCTCCCGTACGGATACCAATACTCCTTCGCCTCGGTATTGAAATCCCAATGTACATGTTTCGTTTCGCGGAACTGATCCATCCCCTCGATACCGAGTTCGCGCGCGCCGCCGGAGTATTTCATCCCACCAAACGGACCGGCATAATTATCGGTCAACGGATCATTGATCCAGATCGTCCCGGCTTTCACATCCTCGAAGAAGGTCTTGATCTTCTTTGGGTCTTCCGAGAGCAGCACAGCGCCCAAACCATATTTAGAATCATTGACCAGGTCAACCGCCTGCTCGAACGACGTGTACTCCATCAACGGCACGGCGGGACCAAACGTCTCTTCGGTCATGATCAGCATGGTATGGTCGACACCGCTTAACACGGTCGGTTCGTAATACCAGCCTTTTGACATGTCCTTCGGACGCTGACCACCTGTCAATATTTTGGCGCCATGTGAACGTGCATCTTCCACATGCGCTTCGACCTTCGCACGATACGAATCCCCGATCATCGGACCAACATCAGTGGATGCATCAAGCCCCGACCCCAACCGCAGCGACCTCACATGCTCCACGATCGCTTCGGTGAATTGTTTCGCCTTTGGTTTCGGGATGTATACCCGCTCCGTACTTGTGCAAACCTGCCCCGCATTGATGAGCGCCGCGTATGCTACAGCCTTCGCCGCGATCTCAGGATCGGCATCTTCTGCGATGACGGTCGCGTCCTTGCCGCCCAACTCCAGATGCAACTTTTTCATCATCGGCGCGGCATGTGATGCGATGCGCTGTCCCGTTGCGAGACTTCCCGTAAACGCGATGACCGGCACATCCACGTGTTTTACCAACGGCTCACCCGTCTCTGCGCCAAAGCCGGTCACCACATTCACCACACCAGCCGGCAAACCATCAAAACAATGTTCAGCCATATACAGAGTTGTCAGCGGTGTCATCTCACTCGGCTTGATCACCACTGTGTTGCCCGCCGCGAGCGCGGGCGCCACTTTCCACGCCATCAACAACAGCGGAAAATTCCACGGCACGATACAGCCTACCACGCCGTACGGTTCCTTCAAAATAAAATTGAACTGCGAAGCCTCACCCGGGGGGATCACACGCCCGCGGTCATGCCGTCCCAGCTCGGCATAATAATCGAACGTATTTGCCACCCACTCCAGTTCCTCCTCGTTTTCAGAGACCGGCTTGCCCTCTTCAAGAGTCAACAAATGCACGATCTCTTCCTGATGACTTCTCACCTTCGACGCGACTTCGTGAAGCAGACTTGTCCGCTCGTTTGCCCCCATCTTCCTCCAAGATTTGAACGCCTCTTTGCTGGACCTGACTGCTGATTCGACATCTTCAGCCGTTCCCCTCGGGACGGTATCCAGCACCTCCTCTGTGGCAGGATTCGTTACCTCGATCTCGCCAATAGACTTTCCCTTGGTGAATTCGCCATCGATATACATGAATTTCATAGAATTACCTGCTTTCTATTCGATCAGTTTTATACAGAGTGTTACGATTGAATGGACTCATTTATTCTATCCTGTGCCAGCCCCAACACCTTTTTATATTCGTTGAAATATTTGGACGAGCGATCTTTGGCAAATGCATTCAATGCATCTTCATAGGAATACCATGTTGGCTTCCGACCTTTCTCTTTTGCCTTTTGTGTCGACACTACTTTCAACAGATACGCCGCTATGACCACCTCGATTCCCCTCGTTTTTAGATCCCGCTTATGATGCAGAAAAGTTGTCAAACGTTTCTTATCGATTTCCCCGGAAACACCTGCCTCTTCAAACGCCTCCCTTTGAGCAGTATCCCAAATATTTTCGTTCTCTTCTATACGGCCCTTGGGAAATATCCATCGTTTGCCACTGGATTGAATAAGCAAGAACTCTATCTTGTTGTTTTTCGTTACTCTATAGCAGATTGCGGCAGCCTGTGTGGGCGAATTACTTTCTTTGCTCGCAAATCGCGGTTGAAATATCAAGGCAAACACAAACAATACACCGCCAGCAAACATTGCTCCAAAAACGACCAGGCGAATGGTCTCCGAAGCATCGTAGAACAACACCGCACCCAATATTGACAAAACAAGTATTACCATTGCCATCATCCCCATCAAGCTTTTGGCTGCCTGTTGTATGATCTTTGGTATTTGTTTCACAATTTCGGAAATGTATTCGAGTATCTTTTCCATTGACTCACCTCAAATAAAATCTTACCACCGCCACACAAAAGATCAAGCGGTATTGGGATCAAAGTTTTTCCGACATACATAGTGCGAAACTTCGTGACTCATTACCTGTGTTTGCGAGAAAAGCGTCGATTCAGTATCTCACGCCAGTCTACTTATTCAAATCGTTCGCTACCTCTTCCATCTGTTTCAAGATCAACGGCACCTGCCCATCTGTCAGGTCCGGGTGGCGGATCGTATCGAACATGTCGCGGAAACCGTCTGCCAGCATGACGCGTACCACACGCCACGATGCGAGTTTTGGGGTCATCGCTCCGCTTGGGAGGAGTTCCACCGCCTCCGCCCATTGCGGATGAGAGGCTGAATAATCAGCAAGCAAATCTTTAACCGAGGAGCGAAGCGGGAAGAGACCCGTGCTTTGCACCCACCTGGCTTGATTCTCCGCCGATAGCATCCAACGGATAAAAAGCCACGAGGCAAGTTGAGTCACATCCTCCGATTGGAACACAACGAATGAAGAGCCATATACGACGAACGCGCTTTGGTCGTTGCCAGGAAACGGCAGGGTGGTCCATTCATCTCTGCCTCCCAATGCGCCGAACGAACGCGATTGATCCACAAATTCTTCGAGGCTGGCGGTCGCGAACAATGCCTGCCGAGCTGCAAAACGGTCGTATACAGACATTTCAGGCGAAGCAACCCACGCACAACTTTTTTGTTGCAACACTTTCAAGAACTTGAACGCATCAATGTTGCCTTGTATAAGAAAGCGATACCCTTGCTCCTCCTGCACACTGCCTTCAAAGGCGAGCATCCATGCAAGCGGAGTCATCGCGTTCGAATCAATGAGCCAGCCGCCAAGCGCATTGTTATCATCATCGGTATCTTTCACCAATGCCCGGTTCGCGGCACAAGCCTGATCTTCAAAATCAGAAAAAGTTTCAGGCGGAGAATCAAACCCGAGTTCACGCGCCCAGGTTTGGTTGTAGAGAATGAAGCGCCCTGTCCGTTGCGCGGGCATACCCAGGCGCACGCCATCCGCTTCATCCTGCATCCAGATCACGGTTGGGAATTCAGACATCTCCAGCGCGGTCAAGCCGAAGATCGGGTCACGCACGTACGCGTTCAGGTCAACGACGTTATCTCGCCATTCAATTGCGTGTTCTGGAAGAGCGATCACGATGTCTGGGTTTGCGGATTCCTCGAGCGCAGCATCGGTTTGCAAATACAACTCACTGAAATTGTTTTTGGACTCTGCATTGACGATAATGCCCCATTCGTTGAGCCGGTTGAACTGTTCGACCTGCGAATCGAACAGACTCGCCTCCGCGCCAAACCACGGATGCCATATCCTGACCTGCGTCCCGCGCAGCGCCTCTATCTCGACGTTCAAACTGCTCACTGCCTGCGTAGGCGTTTTCGCCGCTAGGGGCGTGACTGTCGCGTTCGGGAGCGGGGTTGGCTCAGGTTTGGTTACAGAAGAGGCAGAACAGGCAGATAGGATGAGGAATAATAAGAGGAATATCGCAAATGTTTGTTGTGACGTTCGCATTAATAAGCCACCATGGGAATTGGAGTGAAGAGTAATATAAAAACGATCAACATGGAATATCCGATCAAGCGACGGGTTGGATCTAGTTCGGTGATGTCATCCAACGGCTGTGTGCGGACGTTGCCTAGCCAGAACAGGATGAACGCCCACAACAACCAGCTAAAGTTGAACGAGCCGAACGAGGATGTCAACAACCCGGGCAGGAAGATCAAGACGACCAAAACGCCCATCGCGATCGGGAAAATCCTGCGCGCCTTCTCTCCAAATAGACCATAGGCAACATGGCCGCCGTCCAGCGTCCCCACAGGGACCAGGTTTAGCGCGGTCACGAGTAACCCCGCCCAGCCTGCCAAAGCCACGGAATGGAGTTGTACATCCAACCCATTGAAAGGGATCGGTTGACCCGAAAGGAAATAACGCATCCAATACAAGGTTGGGGAAAGCCCCCCAAAACTCACAGGCTCGGGAAGCAGTTTCCCAAAGACTACATATTTCGCAAAAAGATAGAAGATGGAATTGCCTTCTAGAAATCCCGAGGAGCCACCCGGCAATTGTTCGATGGGTCCCAATGGGGAGAGCCACAACCCAATGAACAATACAGGGACAGCGATTACCAATCCCGCGATCGGACCCGCCACACCGACATCGAAGAGAATCCGCTTGTTCTTCGGGATGCCGCGCATGGCGATGAACGCGCCAAGGGTCCCCAACGGACTTATCAACGGAGCCGGGATGAAGAACGGCAATGTCGCCGGGACGCCATAATAGCGGCAGGCAACGTAATGTCCCATTTCATGGGCGAACAGGATGCCCATCATGCTTAATGCAAAGGGCCAGCCTGAGAAAATATACTTGAGCAATAAGGTAAATGGGAACGAGCCA
>DATDAG010000568.1:0-3944 GCA_036525495.1 Anaerolineales bacterium | reverse complement strand
TGGATGTTCTCGCAGTTCTACGGCATGCCCTCCAAGGAAGCCAACCAGCGCATCGTTGACCTGTTGACCATGGTCGGCCTGGAAGATCGCATCCATACGAAATCATCCGACCTTTCGACGGGTCTGCGGCAGAAAATGAATATCGTACGCGGCTTCATGACCGACCCTGAAGTGCTCTTCCTCGACGAGCCAACCCTGGGCCTGGACGTGGGCGCGGCGCGCGATGTGCGCAGACTGATCCGCGGCTGGGTGGATACTACCCCTCTCCCTGAGGGAACCCCCTTCGGGGATGATAAAGGCAGGGGTGAGGGACACCGCACGTTATTGTTGACCACACACTACATGATCGAAGCCGAGGAGTTATGCGACCGCGTGGCGATCATCAACAAGGGACGCGTGCTCGCCTGCGACACTCCCGCCAACCTGAAACGCAACCTGCAGCGCGACGCGATCTTCGAGATCGAAACGACTCCGCTTAACGGGTTGACCCCGCAAATGTTGCAGGACCAGCCCGAGGTCCGGAGCGCCGCGCTGACCGACATCGAAGGCGGCGCGAAATTGGAGTTGATCCTGATGGAGGAGTCCGCGCTGGCAAGCGTCATCAATATCCTCACGCAAAAGGAGGTCAAGGTCAGGCGCCTGAGCAAACGCGAGCCGACGCTCGAGGATGTGTTCATGGATCTGGTCGGGCAAAAAATGGAGGATGTGGAAAAGGAGGCGGCTCCCCATGCAGGCTAGATCATCGTTGGCGTTCTCGGCATCTGAAAAAGCGACGGGTTGGCGGCTGTTCCTGAAAACGATCGTGGCGCGCGCCTACCCGCGCGTGGTCGGTCAGCAACGCGAGAAGTCCTGGATGTTCTTCGATGTGTTCCTGCCCATGCTAGCTGTCTCCGCGTATGTGTTCGTGTACCGCGCTATTGGCGCACCGGAGGAGTATGTCGGCTTTGTGGTGGTGGGCGGCGCGATGACATCCTTCTGGATGAACGTGCTGTGGAACATGTCCAGCCAGTTATATTGGGAGAAGGAGCAGGGCAACCTCGCTCTTTATATCATCGCCCCCAACTCGATGATGGCGATCCTGCTCGGCATGGCGGTCGGCGGATTGTTCGCGACCGCGTTGCGCGCGGTGGCGATCATCATCGTCGGCTCGGTGATGTTCAATGTGACATACTCAGTTGCCAGTTTCACACAACTGATCATGGTCTTCCTGCTTGCGATGACCGCACTGTACGGCATGGGTATGATGAGCGCGTCGCTTTTCCTGCTGCTCAGCCGCGAGGCTTGGCACATCTCAAACCTTGCGCAGGAGCCTGTGTACCTTGTTTCTGGTTTTTACTTCCCGATCAAGTCGTTCAATTTCTGGGTTGCCGCTGCGGCTTCATTCATCCCGCTCACGCTTGGGCTGGATGCGATGCGTCAACTGGTCTTCCCTTCGGGCGCGTTGCTAGGGTTTTTGGATGTAAAGGTGGAGATCGCGGTGCTTATCGGTTTGTGTGTGGTCTTCCTGACAGGCGCCAGATTCCTGCTCAATTACATGGAGAAACTGGCGATACGCGAGGGCAGGCTGACGGAGAGCAGAAGATGAACCTTTCTGAAACATCCCGTTCTTTCAAAATGGCAACCTGGCTGGGATGGCAGGTCGAGTCGAACTGGACCGACCCCTTTCTGTTCGCGATATACGTCATTATCAAACCCCTGGCAGGCGCCGCCATATTGGTCGTCATGTACAGCATCATCACAGGCGGGGATTACGAATCGCCCCTGTTCCCGTACATTTACCTCGGCAATGCGTTCTACATCTACGTTGGCGCGGTGATGGCGGGAGTCTCATGGGCGGTGATAGACGACCGCGAACATTACAAGACCCTCAAGTACATGTACATCGCGCCGATCAGCATTCCCTTTTACTGGCTGGGACGCGGCGTGTCGCGCTTCCTCATCGGCACAGTGGCGGTCATCATCACGCTTGGGGCCGGCGCGTTGTTCCTGCACCTTCCGCTCGACCTGACGCAGGTCAACTGGGGATTATTCCTCGTGTCTCTCTTCATCGGCATCGCCATGCTAGCCATGATGGGACTGATCCTCGCCAGCATCACTCTCATGGTCGCGCATCATTTCTTCCTGATCGGGGAGGCGGTGGCAGGCGCGCTCTATCTTTTCAGCGGCGCGATCTTCCCTCTTGAAGTTCTGCCTGCATGGCTCCGTCCCATTGGGTATGCCATGCCCATCACCTACTGGCTCGAACTCATGCGCCGTTCACTGATCGGCGAAGTAGCCGAAGCCTTCCCGACGCTGGCGCAATACAGCAATTTGCAGCTCCTCGGCATCCTGCTCGGGCTGACTGCTGTCTTTGCGATCCTTTCCGTCTTCACCTTCCGCTGGTGTGACAACCGCGCCCGCGAGCGCGGAATGATAGACATGGTCACGAATTATTGAAATTTCAGACTTCCGAAGTCTGAAACGTACTATAATCACCATTGAGACTTGCCCTCGATGGTGATTTTTTATGAAGACGAAAACATCTGATACCGATCCCATCTATATCGGTGAACTAAATGGGACTCCCCTCGGAGACCTGCGCCTCGCCGCCTCCGACTTTGGCCTGGTTGCCATCGAATGGACCGAATCCCAGCCCGAATTTGACGCCTTCCTCGCGCGTCTCAACCGTCCCATCATCTCCAACGAGAGACGGATCAAACCCTACGCAAAAGAACTCGCCGAATACCTGAATGGAAAGCGCAACGCTTTCACCATCCCCATTGACTGGACGATCTTCCGCCCGTTCCAACGGGAGGCGTTACAGGCGGTCTTCCGAATCCCCTACGGTGAGACTCGCACTTATGCCGAGATCGCGATGCAGATCAATCGTCCGCTTGCGTGGCGGGCGGTGGGACGCGCCAATGCCACAAATCCCATGCCGCTGGTGATCCCCTGTCACCGCGTGATCGGCGCGGACGGCAAACTCCATGGTTATGGCGGCGGGGAGGGATTGCCTACGAAGGAATGGCTGTTGAAGATGGAAGGGGCTGTGATGACGTGAACAGTTGAAATAATTATTCTAGTGGACCAATGTGAATATAATCAATATATCCCTTTACATTTCTAGAATGCATCCACCCCCCGATATCAAATATCGCTGTCTTTTCTAATGCACCCGTTGGTGAAGGCAATGAGCAATTGCCAATATTCCGACCATTAATATAAAACGTGAATTTCGCTTCGGATGGGATTACTTCAATACGATAGAACTGCCAGGAACTACTTTGAACAGAAATCCTTTCATCAAACAGATGATTGCTGCCCGTGCCACACCAACAATAAGCCTGGTTGGTCTCCAATCCACATAGAGCCATTCCATAGTCACTATTAAAGCCTAACTGTACATCTCCCCCTTTCGCGTTTGGGTCTAATTTCAAAGCACTCTCAAAGTAAGCTGATGTGACTGGATAAAAATCGAGTTTCGTGGCTCGCAAGAATTGCCAACGTTCTTCTGTACCACTTTGTTCAAAAACAAGGGTTCCATCTTCTTGATATAACCTTCCGTCTGGATAGTGAAAATCTTCAAGATAAGTCCATTTGGAATTATCGAATTTCCCATCAAAGCTCGTGTCATCAAAGTTGTCATAAATAGTTGGATCATCCTTGATCGCACCCATGCGGATGTTATCAAAATAGCCTGTTGCTGACGAACCTTCCATATTCATTCCTATTGTAAAACGAAAGAGTAAATCATCAAATTGCTCAGGGTGAGGGACTTCATATTCATCGATGATCATCCCGTCGACAACATACCTAATTGTTGTTGGAGGATAAACTTCAATTCGCATTATATGCCATTCAGGAACAATTCCCCGTAAATAATCTTGTGCAAATTCACGATCTTCTATAAATGTACTCCAACATTCAATATCTTGATTAGATGCACCAGAACCAAATATCCCACA
>DATDAG010000567.1:0-3354 GCA_036525495.1 Anaerolineales bacterium | reverse complement strand
CTTCATCAGTTCCTGACACTAACTGTATCTGCTCTTGGATAATTGGAAGGTTATTTTGTGCAGATTGCACCATCATACCTTCTAGTTTCGACAGATTTTCATCAGATGTCCAGAATTCATACTCTGTTTTACCCATTACGTAGTGCGCATTCTTAAATACCAACTTGCCATTAATATCTGTGCAACCGCCAATGTGATCTGGATGTCCATGAGTGAGAAATATCATGTCAATACTGTCTGTCGGATACCCTGCTTCTTCCAATTGCCCTATCAATCGTCCTCCAATTGGTACCCCGCTCCCAACACCAGTGTCTATTAATAAAGTTCTCTCACCAGTATCGACTAACAAACATGTCCACGAAGATCCCAATTGATCAGCTTCTAACTTATACTTTTGGAGTATTTGAGCAACATCATCTTGTGGAGCATTGCAGAAAATGAATTCCGCTGAACCCTTATGTTCTCCATCGCGAATAACAATGCACTTGAAGTTCCCCAGTTCAAAATGATAAGACTGCGTTGTCATTTATTCTCCTCCTTTTACCATCAGATGATAAGGTGACAACTGACGGGATTGGCGCTGGGGTAGGCGTGAACTCTGTTTGGGAGCAGAAAAACTCGAAGCGAGAAAAAGATTTGTAAATCGCGAAGAATCCTCGCCGTCTGGTCTTTTGCCCCGCAAAGGGAAAGCGGAGACTGGTGCACGCCGAATTAGCCCGCATTATAGATTCATGGGTTAGAAACTCCAGCCATAAATGATATACCAAGCGCGCCCGGGCCTAACATTATCCCTCCGATAGGGCTAATTTCTCCAATGACAGACTCGTCGACCTCCAGATGTTCCTGAATCATGGCCATTAGAGTTCGAGCGTCATCTAAAGCGTCATTATGACCAATATAGAGATGAAGTGGCGAGCGCCCGTTCACCCGGGCAACTGTCATCTCGGTTAACTCCACCAAAGCTTTGTGTCTAGTGCGCACTCGTCCAGCTGGAATAAATTCACCATCAATAACTTCCATCAGCGGCTTCACATTCAGCAGTGAACCCATATATTTTTGTACCAATCCAAGCCTCCCTGAGCGATGCAAATGTTCCAATGAATCCACAGTGCCAATCACACCTGTGTGTGCCAGCCCCTCGCGGGCGAGAGTTGCACACTCTGTTAGCAAAACCCCTTTTTCCGCAGCGCGCGCCGCGAGAATCAATGGCCATCCTACTGCCATATTAGCCGTACGAGAATCCAACACTATGATATTGTCGGCTCCTAGCAATTCCTTTGCCTTTTGTGCTGAGGAAAAGGTGCGAGTCATGGTCGATGACTGGAATATTCCAAGGATATCAAAATCATCGGCGAGCAGGCTTGCGAAAACTTCCTTGTAAATGTGTGGTTCAACGGGGGCAGTTGTCGGAAGTTCCTTGTCTGTTTTCAGGCGTGTGAATAATTCCGATGGTGTGATATCCACCCCGTCCCTATATTCCTCCCCAGACCAGATAACGATATTTGGCACAACGTGGATGTTATATCTTTGTACATATTCCGCTGGAATACTGGCTACACTGTCTGTTACGAATGCTATTTTATTCATGTTGACCTACCTTTCAATACCATTAAACAGGATACTTTACAAATAGCGGGCTAACGAATTAAGGATTGATGCGGCGGGAGGCAGCTGAGCTAATGGGAAGGGACAGGGTGCCGCCGCATCTGTCCGAGTTGGACTAAGCCGTATTTGGAAAATGAAGCCAGATAGGACTGGCTAAAATATCTAGTGAACCCAACACCCACCAATAAAGAGTCGATCTGCAGAGTATTTTACATGAGAATCAAAGCCTTGTGCACGAAAATTGGGATGGAAGAGCAGACAAAATAATTTCAAAGGAAACGCAAAACGAACAGTTGGATAAGCCACAACTGCCGGAGATGAAAAGCGGGAAGCGCCCCAAGCGCTTTAAGGAGAGCGGCATTGCTCGGGAGACAGGTTTCTCTGGAAAGTCATAGGCCGCCCACAGGTAGGACAAAGGATCTTTGACGGGGTTTCCTGAGCAGAAGGAGAGGAGGCAGGCTGGTGTTCAGTAGAGACATGTGTCTGACTGCCCAGGCGGATCTGTAAGGCAGCCAACTTGCGACGGACAGCAGCGCCAAAGAAACCGAAATAGCGCACCTTCACAAAAGCACGCGGGAGAACATGCTGGAGGAAACGCTGGAAAAACTGCTCGACGGAAAGCCTGCAGATTTTGAGTTGACCGGTGTCAGAAGCACGATACTGGAAGGTCACCTGAGAACTTTCCATTGAGCCGCGGTTGTCAAACGAAAGTAAACGGCGATTACTGATGGCAACGCGATGGATATAGGGTGCCAGATACTTGAGGGTGGCTTGACCATCGCCCACCGGTTTGCAATGCACGACCCACTTCTGACGCCAGGTTCTGGAGGGGACTTTGTCAAAGAGTTTCTATTTCTGCAAACCGCGTCTGAAGGCAGCCCGAAATAATTTGGAGAGTGCGCGTACAGGCAGAAAGAAGCCTTGGCGCGCAGGCAGCCAGGTCTGGCCATCCGCGTGCAAGCCACCCGCGGGAGCGAGATAGTGCACATGCGGATGAAAGATTAAATTGCGGGTCCAGGTGTGCAGGACACCCACCAAACCGATCTGCCCGCCGATATGGCGCGGATCAAGCGCAAGTTTCTGGGCGGCTTCAGCGGAAGCCTGAAAGAGCAGGGAATACAGAGCTTTCTGATTGGCACGCACCAGCTCGCGCAACTCGGCAGGCAGCGTGAAGGTCAAAAAGAAATAGGGGACATTCAGGAGTAATGCCTGCTGCACCTGCAACCAATGCTGAGTGAGCGCATGCTGACATTTGGGACAATTTCGGTTACGACAGGAGTGATAACTGTATTGAAATTCCTGACAGTTTTTACAACCGAATACCTGTCCGCCCAAACGCTCAGTACGACAATGCTCGATCGCCCACATGGCCTGACGATGAGAAGGCAGGAGTTTATCTGCATATTTTTTTCGGTAGTCAGCGCCATACTCTCGAAAGAGGTCAGCCAGTTCTAGCCCCATAGATCAGCATGGATCTGATTGATACGCTGATTGACCTGTGTTTCGGTCACAGAAGTGAGATGAGTGTAAATGGCAGTGGTTGAAGGAGAAGCGTGACCAAGATAGCTCTGGATAATCCGTAGATCGACGCCAGCTTCCAACAGATGCGTGGCATAGAGTGGAAGGGCGGCGCGTTGCACTCTTGCGAGTACACGTTTCCGCCCAGCCCTCTCCAAACCGGACGGGCAACTTGTCGCTGCATCCGGCTTTCCAACATAGCATTATCTCAAGATTTAGCATGGAGCGCTG
>DATDAG010000566.1:0-6220 GCA_036525495.1 Anaerolineales bacterium | reverse complement strand
CTCAAAAGGCGCAGTGGCAACCCATTACAACGTGGTCGCCAATACGCTCCAGATCAAGAACTGGATGGTCAACATCGAAGAAGGGAATGAAATTGTGCTGATGGGCATCCCACTCTTCCACGTCTATGGCATGGTGGCAGGCATGCACTTTGCCATGGCGGCAGGCGCCAGCATGGTCATGATCCCCAACGTGCGCGACCTGAAAGATGTTCTCGAAAACATCGACAAATACAAACCGACCATCTTCCCAGGCGTGCCAACTCTATATAACGCGCTCAACAACCACCCTGATGTAGCCGCTGGCAAATACAACCTGTCTTCCATCAAAGCCTGCATCTCCGGCTCCGCGCCGTTGATGCGTGAAACCAAGGAGAGGTTCGAGGCATTAAGCGGAGGGGTCGTCTTCGAGGGCTTTGGCTTGTCCGAGGCGCCGACCGCCACTCACTGCAATCCCTTACTTGGCGAGAATCGCACCGGGTCCATCGGCTTGCCTCTGGCAAACGTTGATTGCAAACTCATCAGCCTGGATGACGGGGAAACCGAATTACCGGTTGGCGAGGTCGGCGAACTTGTCATCAACAGCCC
Organism: Anaerolineales bacterium; assembly: GCA_036525495.1. Lineage (GTDB taxonomy): Bacteria > Chloroflexota > Anaerolineae > Anaerolineales > Villigracilaceae > Defluviilinea. Next base: position 5,635 of record DATDAG010000566.1, on the reverse strand, counting down.
CAATGTGATGAAGGGCTATCACAACATGCCGACCGAAACAGCCAACACCCTGCGGAAACTCAAGGATGGCAAGACATGGCTGTTCACCGGCGACATCGCCCGCATGGACGAAGACGGTTACTTCTACATCGTTGACCGCAAGAAGGAACTCATCAAACCGGGTGGCTACCAGGTCTGGCCCCGCGAAGTGGAGGAAGTGCTCACCGCATTCCCTAAGATTTTGGAAGCCGGTGTAGCCGGTATCCCTGACCCCTATCGCGGCGAGACGGTCAAGGCATGGATCGTGATGAAACCGGGCGAATCTGCTGATGAAGCCGAGATCAAAGCATTCTGCAAGGAAAGGCTGGCAGCGTATAAAGTTCCCACTCATTACGAGTTCAGGACCGAACTGCCCAAGACCACGGTCGGGAAGATATTACGCCGCGAGTTGGTCAGGCAGCACAAGGAAAGCAGTTCGTAGAAGTACACAAGCAAGATAAAATAAAGAGCCTTCCAGTTTTGGAAGGCTCTTTTGAGTTTGGATACTTGCCCCTCAACTTCGTTACACTCCACTAAGGGCGAAAGCACTACGCAATCTGCGGCGTACCACTCTTCTTGGTTACCGGCGGGGGGAAGATTGCTTCAAAGTCTTCGCGCGTGAGCGTTTCGACTTCGAGCAACTTCTGCGCAACGGCATCCAATTGCTTGCGGTATTTCGTCAGGAGTTTCCTGGACAGTTTATACGAGTCATCCACGATCTTGCGGACCTCAGCATCGATCTGTTCGGCAACAGCCTCAGAATAGTCGCGCTGTTCCGAGATCTCACGCCCAAGAAAGATCATCTCTTCCTTCTGTCCATAGACGCGCGGTCCCATTTCACTGCTCATTCCAAGGCGGGTGACCATATTGCGGGCAAGTCGGGTCACTTGTTCTATATCGTTCGAGGCACCGGATGTGATGTCGTCGAACACAAGTTCCTCGGCGACGCGACCGCCGAGCATGTAGGCAAGGTTGGCTAGAAGTTTCTTGCGTGAATACAAAAGACGGTCTTCGTCGGGGCGGAACCACGTCAGACCGCCAGCCTGCCCGCGGCCCACAATGGTCACTTTTTGGACGGGGTCGGCTTCAGCGATGGCATTGCCCACTACAGCATGACCAGCCTCATGGTAGGCAATGATGCGTTTCTCCTCCTCCGAGATCAAACGGGACTTTCGTTCCGGTCCCATCACAACGCGCTCGATCGCCTCTTCCAGATCGTCCTGTTCTATGGATTTCTTATTTCGACGAGCGGCAAGAATGGCACCCTCGTTGACAAGGTTTTCAAGATCTGCGCCAACAAAACCGGGCGTGCCGCGTGCGAGAGAAGCAAGATCAACATTCGGCTCCAAGGGTTTGCCCTTGATGTGGACTTTGAGTATCTCCTCACGTCCTTTTACATCCGGGCGGTCAAGCGTTACGCGGCGATCGAAGCGACCGGGGCGCATAAGCGCCGGGTCAAGAATATCAGGACGGTTGGTCGCGGCGATAATGATGACATTCGTGTCAGTATCAAAGCCGTCCATTTCGACGAGCATCTGGTTGAGGGTCTGTTCGCGTTCATCGTGCGAACCGCCCAAGCCAGCACCACGCTGACGCCCGACCGCATCAATTTCATCTACGAAGATGATACAAGGTGAATGACGCTTTGCCTGATCGAACAGGTCACGCACGCGACTGGCGCCCACGCCAACGAACATTTCCACAAATTCAGAACCGGAGATGGAGAAGAACGGCACTCCTGCTTCGCCGGATACCGCTTTTGCCAGAAGTGTCTTACCTGTCCCCGGAGGACCGACCAACAGCACACCCTTGGGAATCCTTGCGCCCAATTGTATGAACTTCTGGGGTTCCTTCAAGAACTCTACCACTTCCGATAATTCCTGCTTGGATTCGTCTGCGCCTGCTACATCATTGAAGGTTACGGTGGGATGTTCACCGCTGAACATACGTGCGCGCGATTTGCCAAACGACATGGCGGCATTGTTCGAGCCCTGCGCCTGTCGGAAGATGAACCAGAACACACCCAGCATTAAAAGGAGCGGTAAAAGATACACAAGAAAACCGCCCAGGGCCCCAGACCAAACAGATGGCGCCTCGACCTCGATCTTCACGTTTTCCGCGGAAAGTTTTTCAGGGCTGACGCCCAGATTGGTCAACTGCGCGATGAGTGTTGAATCGTTTTCTTTATATGCTTCCACTCCGGTCTTCGTCTCAGCTTCCGAGCCGGTCTTGTAAATCACCCTCAAACTGCCGTTGTTCTCAATAACAACCCGGGACACTTTGCCCATCTGGATATCTTGCGCGAGTTCATTGATCGTGAGAGGCTGGGTCGTGGACGACTGGTTTCGCACCGCCGTCACGATCATTGCCGCTACCGCCACGATCAACAGAAAAGTCACTATAAATGATTGGTTTCTCGAATTCACTATACCTCCGAAATCTGGAAGAAATTATACCAACAGGGAGGGCTCAGGAATAGCCCGTTGGTGAATCTTATATATTTCTCTAATACAGCCCCTTACCCACACAGGTGAACTTTTGGATGCAAAAGACCGCACACCTCTTACTCAAGGCTCAACTCCACCGGGCAGTGGTCGGAGCCGAGGATGTTATCGTGGATGACCACATCCTTCACGCGCGAAACAAGCGACCCGGAGATCAGGAAATAGTCGAGACGCCAACCGACATTGCGTTCGCGGGCATTGGAGATATAGGTCCACCAGGTGTATTGAACACGATCAGGATACAACTTGCGAAAAATATCCACAAACCCTCGTTCCAGGAATTTACCCACCCATTCCCGTTCTTCGGGTAGAAAACCGGATGTTTTCTCATTCGATTTAGGGTTCTTCAAGTCTATCGGCATGTGTGCAGTGTTAAAGTCACCGGTAATGATTATATTTTCGCCTTTATTATGCAGTTCATCGCATAACTTCAAAAGGGTGGCGTAGAATTCCAGCTTATAATCGACGCGGTCCTTGCTCCGCTGGCCATTCGGGAAGTAAATGTTGAATAAGCAGAACCCAGGGTGCAGGGTGGAAATGACGCGTCCCTCTACGTCGAATTCCCGCTTCCCGAGACCCATCTGAATATCCAGGGGCGGTTCTTTAAAGAAGGTAGCCACGCCACTATAACCTGCGCGTTCAGCAGGGTTCCACGCATACGGATGTCGCAAAAGTCCCGCCTGCGCTTCCGTCAACTGATCGGGGCGGGCTTTGACCTCCTGCAGGCACAACACATCGGGTGAGAGTTCCCACACCGGCTCCAATGCCCCCTTCCCCAGCACGGCCCGCATACCATTAACATTCCATGTTACTATCTTCATAGTTTTTACTTTATGGTAAACTTCGACCTGATAAATTATATGAACGCCAAGCTAAAATGCATCCTCTGTGTTGAAGACGAGCCGGAAATGATAGATTTGATCCGGTTGATCCTGGGGCGCCGCGGTTTCGATGTGAAAGGCGCTAACGGCGGCGTGGAGGGGTTGAAAATGATCCATCAGGAAAAGCCAGATCTGATCCTGCTTGACTTGATGATGCCCGATATGGATGGTTGGGAAGTATATCAGCAAATCAAAGCAGATGAAAACACAAGGGGCATTCCTGTCATCGTGGTCACGGCAAAAGCCCAAAGCATAGATAAGGTTCTCGGCTTGCACATCGCTAAAGTGGATGATTACATCGCCAAGCCCTTCAACCCTCATGAACTTCTCGCCAGTGTCGAGAAGGTATTACAAAAAAAAGCATAAACAACGAGGCGATCCCAAAGGGACGCTTCTTTTTTCAGTTGCTCCATGCCCAAACAGATCATCGTCGAAAACAAGAACAGGAAGATCGGGAGTCCGCCGCGCATCAAATATTGCGACACCTTCCTGACCCAATTGCGCGGATTCACCTTCCGTTCCCGCCTCTCGCGTGACGAGGGTCTGATACTCGTTGGGACGCGTGATTCACGCCTTGACTCTTCCATCCATATGCTGTTCGTTTCCTTCGACCTGGCTGTCTTCTGGATCAACTCAGAAATGCAGGTGGTGGATAAAGTGTTGGCAAAGTCGTGGCGTCTCGCCTATTTCTCACAGAAACCCGCAAGATATGTTCTCGAAATCCATCCGGAGCGACGGAAAGATTATGAAATCGGGGAGACCGTACAATTCAAAGATGTCTAAGCGCGTAATATTCATTCTCGTATTGATCTTCGTTTCCATATTCAGCGTTACACGACCCGTCTCTGCGCAAGCAGGTGGACCGGTGTACATCGTGCAATCCGGAGACACCCTTTCCTATATCGCTTCACGCTTCAACGTGTCGCTCAATGACCTGCTCGCCGCCAACCCGTCCATTGACCCAAACTTTCTCAGCGAAGGGCAGCAGGTTGTCATCCCCGGGCTGGAGGGTGTAACCGGTATTCTTGAAACCGAAGTGATCACATTCGGGGACTCACTACGCAGTCTTAGCCGCCGCACGCAAGTCTCTGATGCGCAATTAATCAAGCTCAACCGCCTTGTCAGCCCGACCGAACTCTATGTTGGAATCAGTTTGATTATTCCCCTGCAGGAGGGACAAACTCAATTCATTTCACGTACGAGCACCGGCACAGGAGAGTCCCTGTTGGAGCTTTCCATAAAACAAGGGAGTGATCCATGGACACTGTCGTCCATCAATAAATTGAACGGCACATGGAGCGCCCTACCCAACGATGTTCTCTACTCCCCTTCCGGAAATGGTAGTGGTGCAAGTGGCTTACCGTCTGCGTTCATTAGCGCGAGAATTGACCCATTGCCGCTGGTTCAGGGCGGTACTGAGATAGTTCGCGTGCAGATGGAGGATGGGTATACAGTATCTGGCACATTAATGGATCGTCCCTTGCGATTTTTCCAATCAAACGGGGAACAGGTGGCGCTGCAGGGAGTCCATGCATTGTTGGAAATAGGAGTGTATCCACTGCGCCTGGAGGCGATTGTATCGGATGGAACCAAGCAATCCTACGAACAGATGGTGTTGGTTGAAACAGGGAATTATTTGAGCGAACCTATACCACTTAACGATGCCAGCACATTAGACCCGGCTGTCACTGAACCAGAGAATCAGAAATTGCTGGCAATTACAAATGTTGTAAACGCTACGAAATATTGGAATGGTATTTTTAGCTCTCCTGCGATATACCCCGATTGTTTCACGTCTCATTACGGAACCCGCCGTAATTATGTAGTAATCAATACAGACATTGAGGTATCAGGATTCCACACAGGACTGGATTTTTGTGGTGGCGAAGGCTTGCAAATTTTTGCGCCCGCACCAGGGCAGGTCGTGTTCGCGGGGCCGTTGACGGTGCGCGGGAACGCGACGATCATTGACCACGGCCGGGGAGTTTACAGCGGATTCTGGCATCAATCTGAGAGTTATGTAACTACGGGAGACTTTGTCGAACAGGGACAGGTGATCGGTTTGGTCGGCGGGACGGGCCGCGTTACGGGGCCGCATTTGCATTGGGAGGTTTGGGTAAACGGCGTTCAGGTGAATCCGCTTGATTGGCTGGATCAAACCTACCCTTAGCAGGGCTTTCTTAAAGTCACAAATGGGTTGAAAAAAAAGACCATCTCCGTTAAATTTGGAGT
>DATDAG010000565.1:0-2337 GCA_036525495.1 Anaerolineales bacterium | reverse complement strand
TACGAAAATCTCGTTCATGGCGATGCCCGACGCGATCAAATCCCTGTTGATGCTGGTGGATGTGCCGCGTGAGAAATTGAACCACCAGATCTATAACATCGCCGCGTTTGCGATCACGGCAGGCGAGTTCCGCGACCGTGCGTTGAGAGCGTTCCCGGAGGCGAAGATCACCTTCGAACCGAACCCGCGCCGCCAGGGAATCGTCGATTCGTGGCCCGAAGATGTGGACGACACGCTCGCGCGAACAGAATGGGACTGGAAACCGGATTATGATGCTGACCGCTTCTTCGATGAATACTTCCTGCCGGAGATACGGAAGAGATACGGGAAATAACTTCACGTGGTTGGATAAATATCCCTGCGAAACGTGAACACAGACGAGCCTGTCGAAACCCTGTGTTGCCTATTAAGTTAAAGTCTAACCAGCGCTTTCAGATACTGCCTGACCGAAAACGGCTGACCGGAGAGCAGGTTCTGAGCATGGAACATGGCTGCCGACACTGACAGGGCATAATATGCGCTGGCAAAGAGCAATACCGTCGAAAGCAACACCTGCCACAACGGCACCACGGTATCTGTCAGGCGCATGATCATCACCACCGGCGATGTAAGCGGGAAGATACCCAGAAAGACCATGAACGCCGAGCCTGCCAGATTTGCCAGCGGCGCCAGCAAGCCAAAAATGTAGCCAAACAACAGGGGTATGATGGCGATGAAATTGGCAACGCCTGCTTCCTTCATCTTCGGCACCATTGCGCCCGCCCCAGCCATCAGGCTGGCATAGAAAGCAAAACCACCCAGGAAGAAAACCACGCTCCATGCCAGAATATCGAACGGGAATTTGAAGCCATCCGGCAGGCTCAGGGTCGAACCGCTTTCATTGAGCGAAATATAGATGGATGCCATCCAGGTCATCGTCTGAAGTAGTCCAGCCAACCCCATGGCGATGGTTTTCCCCGCCAGCAATTGGCGCGGGCTGATCGAGAGCATCAATACCTCGATGGTACGGTTTTCCTTCTCCGTTCCAATGCTGTTGAACAACATACTCGAACTCGACATGAATGCGATGTAGAAGATCACGACCAGGATCGATGGGATCAGTCGGATGAACTTGTTGGAATAACAGGCGGACCCGGGACGCAAGCAATCCTCCTCGATCACCGTTCCAGCCTGGACCTGGGGGCTGATCCTGACCATTTGCACCTCCCAGATCGGACTCCAGGCCCGGTCAGCCAGGTCCGGCTCGCCACCCAGCAGGTTGAATGTCATTGTCCGTTGCATGATCCACTTTTGATCGTCGAGTGTGTAAGGCTTGTCATCGGGGAACACATAAAAGATTTCACCCTGTTCGAGATAATTTGGTGGGACAATGTAATAGGAAGATATTTCGTCAGCCAGCAATGCCGCCTGTGCCTGTTCTTCAGTTTCATAAGCCAGCAAATAGCCGGAGAATTCGGCGGGAACACCGTGGACCAATCCGCTTTGGTCAACATAGCCCTCTGTTTCCAGGACGAACTCTTCAGGGGAAGTGAAAGTTGCCACATTGCCATTCTCCGCACGCCCCTGCGAGATCCTTACCCCGGTCAGGATCAGGAGCGATAGTATCGGTATGCCAAATGCAAAGAAGATGTAAGACTTGCTTGAGAAGATGGTACGCAGCTCCTGCCGCATGATGAGGATGGTTTTGTTCATGACATCGGCTCCTTGAATTTTGCGGGTCGCAGCAACTTACGCAGGTTCAACCGCTGACCGTACTGTAATATCCCCATCTGCAAAGCGCGTCCCGCCAACCACAAGCCGCCCAACGCACAGACCGTTTGAACGATCACACTGACCAGCACCTGCCAACCCGGAACAATGGTGAACAGGTTGCGCATACCGATGGTCATCAAGGCGGTGAAGGGCAGCAGGCTCAAAATCACAGCAAGGGGCGTATGCGGATTCTTGATGAATGTTATGCTCAGGTAGATCGGTGCCGCCAACAGAATGAAAAAGATCGCGCTGACCGACTGCCCCTCCTGAATGGTCGTCACCATGGCGCCAATGGCGGTCATGAGTGAAACTGCCAGCGCATAGGTCGGGATGGCAATGATGATCGTGGCTGCGACAGCGCGCCAGTCCATACTCAGTTTGTCGAACCAACCCACGCCGAATTGACGGGCGGCCACGATGCCCAATATGACCACCAGGGTCCAAGTGATGAGCAGGGTCAGCCCAATGGCAACGATCGCCACGATCTTGCCCCCGATCAATTGTCCCGGTGAGATCGAAGTAATCAGCACTTCCATGGTGCGGTTCTCCTTTTCATCTGCCACAGCGCTCATGGTGTAACCGGAA
>DATDAG010000564.1:0-3287 GCA_036525495.1 Anaerolineales bacterium | reverse complement strand
TCATCGCCCTGGCCGATTGCTGAACAGGCGGTCAAACTTACAACGAATAGCAATAAAATTAGCTTTTTCATTTTTCTCCTTTCATTGCTGGACGATGATTTGTGGTGAAAGGTTCCCTAAAAAAAGACACTCCTCAATTTATCGTTGGGGAGTGTTGGTGGGTCTTATGCGCTATGGGTTCATGTTGTGAGAGTCCATCCCGTCCGCTTCCTTGACGGTTGCCTTCAATGTGATGTCTGGGCTGTCCCTGAACCGTAGAGTGACTTCGATCTCGTCGCCAGCCTTAAGGTCCTTTTTGAGACCGATGAGCATGATATGCAACCCTCCCGGCATAAATTCCACTTTTGTGGATGGCTCCAGCATGACAGCCTCCACGCGGTTCATCATCATTACATCCCCATCCATCTTGCTCTCGTGTATCTCGACCGCGTCTGCAATACCCGATGCTGTCCCGATTAATTCGTCCGATCCTGCGTTATGATTCTGGATCACAAAGTAGACCGCGCTGTTCGCCCCCTGTGTGGATGTGCGCGCCCACGCGTCACGGACTTCGATCCCCTCCTTTGCCCCGCAGGCGGTTAATAGAATCGCCGCTGAGAGAATAAGCACAACAATTCGTTTCATCTTTTTTCCTCATGTTTGGATTTGTTTGATTTCCTGATGAACTCAGGCGCTTATTGCATCACAATTTTATCAATTAAAAGACGCCGTTCTTGCGAACAGCGTCTTTTCACTATCTACTATCCACATTACGGCGTCTGGTAATACGTTCCCGTCTGCAACAGTGACATGTCGTTCACGGACTGTGCCGCAAGCATTTGAGCCTGCCTTGCAAAGTTGGTGGAGTCGGCCAGGAGTTTGAGCGCATACTCAGGGTTGTGGAAGCCCGTACTGTTTTCAGCAGAGACAAAGTCCCACATGAATTGCGCCTTGCGGTGCAGGTTGCGAGCCTGATCAAGGATTTCCTGGTCGGCGTTCGGGTTTGCCGCCGCGAGTTTGATGGAATTGATCGCGTCCACGATGGCATCCTCGGCGGCTATCTTTGTTTCGGCAACCTGGTCCTGGATAAGGTTCACACGGCGGACAACGTACTCGCTGTCTGTGTGACACTGTCCGCAAGCCAGTTCGGGGTTGAGCAGGGGACTGTGGACATCGTGTGACGAGTACTTCGCCGCGCCTTCACGGACGTATGGCATGTGACAATCAGAGCAGGAAACGCCTGCATTATAGTGTGTTGATCCTTCAGTGTAGAATTCATATTCAGGATGTTGCGCTTTAAGCATGGGCGTACCTGCTTCGGGATATTCCCAGTCTTTGAAACCAAGCGCTTCGTAATATTCGATGATCGAGTACACATCAGTGCCGTCAGCCCAGGGGAAGGTGAGATACTTGTCTTCGCCTGCAAAATAATATTCCACGTGGCAGTTCGCGCAGACGACAGTCCGCATTTCCTGGCGGGTGAATGTCTCCCAATCTTTACCGAGCGATTCGAGTCCTTCTACCAATGCGGGGTTGGTGACGATCAGCCGCATCGTCCCTGCTTCGTGGCAGTTGGCGCAACCGATGGGTTGGTCAATACGCTGACCGATCTCGGAGAACAACATCTTGTCGAATTGTGCCATGCCCAACTCATCCCACAGTCCTGGATTATTGCTCGATTTACACGAATAACAGGTTCCGGGGGTCTTCTCGTTCACCCGCAGGGTGGCGCGCACATCTTCAAGCGCGTTCGCATGGCCGCGGTCATCGTTGTAGTCCTTGCTGAAGCCGTAGCCTGCGAACAAAATGACCTGACGTGGATCTTTCTCCAGCCATGAGAACTGAGACGAGCCTGCATAGGTCGTGTCGATGTTGTTGGTTTCGGTCTTCATAAAGGTGGTGTACTGGTTGGGGAAGTTTACACCCCATTTTTCCGAGTCGGGTTCCATCGGCGCGATCTCAACCAATGGCTCGAAGGCGCGTTCCTGAGTCGGCTGGTTCTTCATGAACACCAACACGCCTGTCAATACTGCGGCAAGCAGGATGATGATGCCAACCAGAATAAAAGTCGTATATTTCTTCATGAGTGATTCTCCTTGGTTTGGTCAATAACTGACAATCACAAATTAAGCGGCTGTCAGTTCAATTACATGGTTACCTGGTGGGGTAAAAATTCGAATCCTGATAAGGAACGATGGATGCGCCGCGCGGTCCGTGTGCAATGTTGCGGTGACATTCCCAACAATATCGCTCGGAAGGCTGTGCGCCCATCATGATCGTCTCCACCGCTTCTTCATGGCAGTGGATACAATTTTCCTGAATGATCTCTTGTGAATGTGGGTTTGCACGAATGATTTCGGGTGTTTGCCCCGTTGTGAATACGTACACATCATGCATGCCCTGCCGTCCCTTTTCGAAATAGTAGTTCACGAAATTATTGTGGGGCAGGTGGCAGTCTGCACATTCTGCCCAGGGCTGATGAGCGCTGTGATAATAATTCTCGTACATCGAGTCCATCACGTGGCAGTTCGCACAAGTTTCGGATGCCGTCCCGGCATAAGAAGCCGCGTCAGTCACGAAAACGAATGTCCCCAAGGCAATGACCGCCGCCGCTATCGCAATAAAGAGTGGATTTCTCAGCATGGTTTTCCCTTTTCGGAATTTTATCTTCAGCAAATATAACAAAACCCTGAAGACCAGTATGTGACTTATATCACAAATGCAGGTTTAGATTAAGGGTAAATTAGCGACAACTTTACTCCAAATAGATTCGTAGAGAAAAGTGTCGTATATTGGATGTGGCCCCGCTTCTTTCTTAACTCATACTTGATTCTGCTCATCAGAATTTCCCCACAAGATCGCAGCGATCCTTACAAAAACAAAAACCCATACAGCCCAGCCGCAAGGATAACGACAGCGACTGTCCATTTGGCGTTGGAGCGGAAGAGGAGCATGAGGCTTGCGCTGAAAATGATCCAGGCGTGAAGGCTGATGACGGTGGTCCCAAGGATAGCAAGCGCGGTGGCAGAGATCAGTCCTACAACTCCCGCGGTGACCCCGTCGAGGAACGTGTGCGCGGACTTGTTGTCCACAAGGCGTTCGAGAAGGTCGTGCCCGAACATGGTGAAGGTAAAGGCAGGGGTGAAGATGCCGATGGTCATGATAATTGCTCCCAACGCGCCGCCTCCAACGTAGCCAACAAACGTGGAAAAGATGACCAATGGCGCAGGGAGTAGGCCTGATAATGCAAGCCCATCAAGGAATTGCGCGTTCGTCATCCAGCCGCCGATCTGGACGGCATCCTGCTG
>DATDAG010000563.1:0-5279 GCA_036525495.1 Anaerolineales bacterium | reverse complement strand
CAACCGCACGCTGGTCTATGGCACGCTAACCGCCTGTGTGGTTGGGCTTTATGTGCTGGTAGTCGGAGCGTTTGGAACGTTTTTCCAGGCACAGGGCAACCTGCTGATCACCCTGCTCGCTACCGGATTGATCGCAGTTCTCTTTCAACCCCTGCGCGAAAGACTTCAACACGGTGTCAACCGCTTGATTTACGGCGAACGCGATGATCCAATTGAGGCATTGTCGCGTTTGGGAAAACAGATGGAAGTTGCGCTCCCCTCGGATCAGGTGCTGCCCGCTCTGGTAAAGACCATCGCTCAAACACTGAAACTCCCCTATGTTGGGATTACCATGAAAGCAGGAAGAGATATTGTTTTCGGCCAGGAATCGGAAAATCCAGTGTCTTTCCCGTTCACTTTTCAAGGTGAGACAAGCGGAGTGTTGCTCATCTCACCCCGTAGTCCAGGCGAATCCTTTTCTTCGGCGGAGCTGCGTCTTTTACAAAATCTGGCACGGCAGGCAGGGGTCGTGGTACGGAATGCCCAACTGACTGCCGACCTCCAACACTCGCGGCAGATCCTCGTGACAACTCGTGAGGAAGAAAGGCATCGTCTCCGCCGTGACTTGCATGATGGCATCGGACCCACGATGGCAGGCTTGACTCTAAAATTGGATGCCGCAAAGGATTTGATTTCATCAAGCTTGGAAACTGGGAAAAAAGAAGAACTGGAAGAAGCGATGCAACTGCTCACCGAACTCAAGTCTCAAACCCAGGAAACGGTTCAGAATATACGTCATATCGTCCACACGCTTCGACCGCCATCGTTAGATGTACTCGGCTTAATTCCTGCGCTGCAAGCTCACTTCGGTCAGGTTGCGACTCCCCGAAGCCTGGATATCCAAATGATCACTGACCCGCAAAGTTTTCCACGTCTTTCAGCGGCAGTCGAGGTGGCAGCGTATCGGATCGTTCTCGAGGCCGTGACGAACGTAATCAACCACGCGCAAGCAGAGTTTTGCAATGTATCTCTCACTCTTGAAGATGGCAATTTGAAAATGGAAATTAAAGATGATGGCATGGGCCTGCCAAAGGTACGCAAACATGGCATTGGATTGGATTCGATGCGTGAACGGGCGGAGGAACTTGGTGGTCATCTTGAACTATCTTCTTCTTCGCATGGAACCCGGGTATGTGCGGAGATTCCTATTGCTCAAACGAGGAACGATTCATGAAAAACATCCGCGTGCTGCTTGCCGATGACCATGCTCTATTTCGTGAGGGAGTCCGTGCAATTCTCAAATCCGTGGCTGATATCGAAATCGTGGGCGAGGCTGGAACCGGGCAGGATGCGCTGAGACTTGCCTCCAATCTGAAACCTGATGTGATCCTAATGGATATCCAGATGCCCGACCTCAACGGAGTGGAAGCAACGCAGCGTATTCTAAAAACTCAGCCGGACACTGGTGTCATCATTGTCACCATGCTTGAAGATGATGACTCTCTATTTTCCGCGATGCGTGCCGGGGCACGTGGTTATGTATTAAAAGGGGCGGATAAGGCGGAAATGCTCAAAACCATCCGCGCCGTGGCAGAAGGGGAAGCGCTCTTTGGAGCGGGGATTGCAGCCCGGCTGTTGAACTTTTTCCATGACCGACGAGCATTGGATAACAAATCGTCACCCACATCATTTCCTGAACTAACCGACCGGGAACAAGAAATACTTGCCTTCATCGCCCGCGGCGATACAAACGCTGAAATCGCGGAGCAATTGTTCATCAGTTTGAAGACCGTGAGAAATCATGTCTCGAGCATTTTCAATAAACTTCAGGTCACAAACAGGGCACAAGCCGCCATTCGCGCGCGGGATGCCGGATTTGGGAAGAACCAAGATTTTAAGTAGAGAAGCAGCCTCCATTTTAAATTGAGAGTGCTCCATGTGGTTCCGGTGCCCTAAATCTAATACTCCTCTTACGCCCCGCTGACAATCCATCAGCGGGGTTTTGTTATAATCGCTCTTGTCACAGTAGACCCTAAAGGTCTTCGACGCCTTTAGAGTCTCTTGGTTAGAAAAGGAATAACCCCCCATGATGCGATTTGACCGATTTACCGAGAGAGCCCAGGAAGCCGCCCAGCGCGCCGCAGAGATCATCCAGCGCTATGGCCACAATCAGATAGATACCGAACACATCCTGCTGGCGCTGATCGAACAGCCCGGCGGGGTGATCCCCCAGATACTCGAAAAACTGAGCGTCAGCCCCGAAGCGCTGACCGAGCGTCTCGACGCGACCTTGCGCGCCAGCCCCAAAGCCAACATCTTCGGCGGTGGCGCAGGGCAGATATTCATTACACCTCGCGTTAAGCGGATCATTGATCTTGCCAACGAGGAAGCCAACCGTCTCAAGGATGAATACATCTCCACCGAACACATCTTCCTCGCCATCCTCACCGAGCGGAATACGCCCGCGGCGCGCATTTTAGAGTCTGCCGGGCTGACGCGTGACCGCGTATACTCCGCCATTCAGGATTTGAGAGGTGGACAGCGCGTCACAGACCCTCAGGCTGAATCGCGCTACCGAACATTAGACAAATATTCACGCGACCTCACTCAACTGGCGCGCGAAGGAAAACTCGACCCGGTCATTGGGCGTGACAACGAGATACTTCGTCTCATCCAGATCCTCTCGCGGCGCACCAAGAACAACCCAGTATTGATCGGCGAAGCAGGCGTCGGCAAGACCGCCATTGCGGAAGGACTCGCGCAGAAGATCGCCAACAACGATGTGCCGGAAATCCTCTCCGGCAAACGTGTGGTGGCGCTCGATCTTGGCTCGATGATCGCCGGGTCCAGGTTTAGAGGCGAGTTCGAGGAAAGACTCAAAGCCGTGATGGAGGAAGTCCAGCGCGCGCAGGGCGACATCATCCTGATGATCGACGAGTTGCACACAGTTGTCGGAGCCGGAGCAGCCCAGGGCGCGATGGACGCGAGCAACATGCTCAAGCCGGCGCTGGCGCGCGGCGAACTCCAATGCATCGGCGCGACCACGCTGGATGAATTCCATAAACACATTGAAAAAGACGCCGCGCTCGAAAGGCGTTTCGCTCCCATCTATGTGGAAGAGCCCAATGTTGACGACACGATCAAAATGCTTCAAGGTCTGCGTGACCGCTACGAAGCGCATCACAAGATTCGTTATGCAGACGATGCGCTGGTTGCCGCGGCGCGCCTCGCTGACCGTTACGTCACCGACCGCCGCCTGCCCGATAAAGCCATTGATCTGATGGATGAAGCCGCTGCAAAATTGCGAGTGGCTTTGTATTCCATGCCACCCGATCTCAAGGCAATGAAGACCGAGATCGAAAAGATGCACGCCGAGGAAGAACAGGCTGGCGTTGAACGCGATTATGAACGCGCCGCGCAGAAGAAATCCGAGCGACTGCGGCTTGAAGAGGAATATCACGAAAAGCGCGATAAATGGGAATCAGAGCACCAACTCGATGAGGTGGTGGATATAGACGATATCGCATCCGTTGTGCATCAATGGACCGGCATCCCTGTCACACAGATGATGGAAACCGAATCGGAAAAACTACTGCACATGGAAGCACGCCTGCATGAGCGCATCATCGGACAGGAGGAAGCCATCCATGCCATCTCGGATGCGATCCGCCGTTCGCGCTCAGGGTTGGCCGATCCATCACGACCGATCGGTTCATTCATCTTCATCGGTCCTTCCGGCGTTGGCAAAACGGAACTCGCAAAAGCCCTCGCCTGGTTCATGTTCGATGACGAGGATGCGCTCGTGCGCATTGACATGTCTGAGTATCACGAACAGCATACGGTCTCGCGCCTATTCGGGGCGCCTCCGGGATATGTCGGGTATGAGGAGGGTGGTCAGTTGACAGAGGCAGTCCGCAGGCGTCCGTATCGAGTCGTCCTGTTCGATGAGATCGAGAAGGCACACCCTGAAGTCTGGAATGCACTGCTCCAGATTTTGGATGATGGTCGCTTGACAGATGGACAGGGCAATATCGTGGACTTCCGCAACACGGTTCTCATCATGACCTCGAACCTGGGCACCGAATATGTGAGAAAGGGCGGCGCCCTGGGCTTTGTCCAATCAAAAGCCACGGACGAGGACCGTGAGGCACATGCCAAGATAGAGAAGGCATTGAAAGGCGCGTTCCGACCGGAGTTCATCAACCGCATAGACGAGACCATCATGTTCTCACCGCTGTCCATCGAGCAGATGGAGGAGATCGTCGTGTTGCAGATGAAGGAAGTGCAGGAGCGCCTGAACGAACACGACATCACCGTTGAGTTGAGCGATGCCGCGCGAAAATGGCTGGCAAATGAAGGCTATGACCCGGCATTCGGCGCACGCCCGTTACGCAGGGCGATCCAGAAGAACGTTGAGAGTCCGCTTTCGATGGAACTTCTCAGCGGCAAGTTCAAGGACGGCGCGACCGTGCAAGTGGATGTTGACGAAGAGAAGAACAAGATCGTCTTCCATACATCTCAACTGGTCAAGAAGAAAAAAGAAGAACAGCACGCAGACGCGTAAAGTACGATGTGGGAGCAGTTGAACTGCTCCCACATCTTTTTCCCTAATCCCATTTTTATAAAATCAAGGTACCATAGGCGGAATTGACCAAAGGAGATTTTCCCAGTCATGGAATCAAACCAAAACCAGTCATCATCCATTGTTCCAAAACTCGTCGGCGGGACCGTTGCCGTCCTGTTGTGTTGTGCGTGCGTTGTCATCGCGGCGGCAGTCTTTATTGTTTATCAGGCGTACCAGCAGGAGGCTCCTATTGACGATTACTTCCCGACCTTCGAACCGACTGTCGAGTTTTCAACTCCGCTACCCATTCCGACCTCTGAGCCTTCGACCCCATTACCCATTCCAACCCTGGAACGGACGGACTCGGTTTCAGCAGAAAAACTGGATATATTGAATCAAACCATAGTCCCAGAGAATGACCCGTATGAACTCGCCTGCCGCCTGGAGGGGATATGCGATATCCCAAAAACGGTTCCCGGAAAAACCTACAAATTGGGCGATAGGGAGCAGTTCTGGATATTAAACTCAGATACGGTTGAACACCGCCAGATCACAGCCACTTTACTTTACATTACGCCGCATTCCTACTTCTGGGCGGAAGACGGTGCAGACGCAGATATAAACGATGTAAAAGCCTTGATGGATACATTCGAGAACAAAATCTACCCCACCAACCGCGAATTCTTTGGCAGTGAATCGAACCCGGGCATAGATGGCAACCCTCACATCTTCGTCA
>DATDAG010000562.1:0-2338 GCA_036525495.1 Anaerolineales bacterium | reverse complement strand
ATGATCATTTCGGGCTTGGTAGGACACATCAAACCTGAACCGGAGATCTATCATCTCATGCTTGAAAAAATTGGCAGACCGGCACAGGAATGTCTATTTATTGACGACTCGTTGCCAAATATTATTCAAGCGAATACAATGGGTTTCAGAACGATCCACTATGCTTCAGTCAAACAATTGAAAAACGAATTAACTCAACTGGGATTGCTATAAATGGATATCAAACCGCTTCTTTCTTCCATCGAGTTGGAACTACAAAAACAAGTTTCGCGTCTCGACCAGCCGAACACAAAGTCCTTTCACGAGATGCTGACCTATCATATGGGCTGGACAGGTGACGGCGCAGATCCCGAGGCGACAGGCAAACGAATCCGTCCGCTTTTGGTTCTGCTTAACTGCGCTTCGACTGCCGGTATCGATCTCCCCAAAGAGCAAGGACTGCTCAACCCTCCGCTCAGCGCGGCACTACCCGCCGCCGCCGCAGTGGAACTTGTTCACAACTTTTCCCTCGTCCATGACGATATTCAGGACAACTCACCCAGGCGCAGAGGCAGAGATACGGTTTGGGCAAAGTGGGGCGTGCCAATGGCGATCAATGTTGGAGATGCGTTGTTCGTTTTATCGAATCAAGCGATCATCGACTTGAAAGAAAATTATCCAGCAGAGATCGTCAACAAAGCGGCTGAGATATTACATAATACATGCCTCGACCTGACACGCGGTCAATTTTTGGATATGTCTTATGAGGGAAGGAACGACTTGAAAGTCGACGATTACTGGCCCATGATCGCGGGCAAAACGGCGGCATTGCTTTCGGCATGTTGTCATATTGGATCTGTGCTTGGCGGAGCAGATGAAGTCAGGCAGGATGCGTTTAAATCCTTCGGGCAATATCTTGGTTTGGCGTTTCAAATTCAGGATGATATCCTCGGCATTTGGGGGAACGAAGCCGTGACGGGAAAATCCGTGGCAGGTGATCTTGTGGAAGGCAAAAACTCACTTCCGATACTAGCAGGCTTATCAACTGACAAGAAGTTTGCAAAACGCTGGAGGCAGGGACCGATACATGCCTTCGAGGTGGCGGAGATGGCAAAACTGCTTGCAACAGAAGGCGGGTATGAAATGGCACATAACGCTTCCATTCAGATGACCGATCTTGCCCTATTGAATCTGCGCGAGGCCGATCCACAGGGCGAGGCTGGGGATGCATTGTTCGATTTGGCGGAGAAACTCCTTAAACGGGAACAGTAGCCTGGTCAGAAAAGACGCGGTCGTTAGTCAATCAAATCAGCGGTGAAGAAGTGAAGGTTTTTCGCACAAGGGGGTAAGGTTGGGGGATGAAGACAACCTGGTTAGATGAGGCAGATCAAGAGCAAGAGGCTCAAAAAGCCTTGTTGAAAGCCTTCAGTGGCACGCTGCATCATTTCTTTGGCGGCTGGCGGGAACTATTCAAGGGGGTCAGGGATAGTCGCAATCCCGAGCTGATCAGATATGCGCTGGAAGGTTTACTGAGCACAGGCGTGCTGATGTATTTGTTTCAATTGGGGGCGCGGCGACAGATCAACTACCAACTGCGTGGCAATGCACCATCGCAAGCCAAATTCGAAGCCTGGTTCGAGGTAGATGAGATGCCACATGGAGACACCCTCAACTATGCCTTTCGAAGAGTGGTACCGGCGGAAGTGCAGGAAGTGGTATGTTGCATGGTAGCGACCCTGATCTGCAAGAAGGTTCTGTATCGCTGGCGGCTGTATGGCAATTTTCTGCTGGTGATCGATGGCACCAGAGTGTTGACCTTTCAGGCCCGAGACTGCCGCTATTGTCTGACGCAGAAACTCCACAACGGGGAGAAGCTGTACTATCATCCGGTGCTGGAAGCCAAACTGGTCACGGCCAATGGCTTTGCATTTTCCCTGATGACCGAGTTCATCGAGAATACGGATCCACAAGCGGACAAGCAAGATTGCAAGTTAAAGGCTTTCTATCGGTTGAGCAGGCGGGTGAAGGCTCGGTTTCCTCAGTTGCCGATCTGCCTGTTGCTGGATGGGCTGTTTGCAGGCGGGCCAACCTTCCAACTCTGTCAGGACTACGACTGGCGCTCCATGATCACCCTGCAGGATGCAGATCTGCCTCAGGTTCACCGCACCTATGAGCTGGTGGTGCGCTCCCAGACCCCGCAAGACCATAAACAGATCCGCCTGGGCCGCAGCAGCAGATCACACAGGAGTATCATTGGGTCCGGCAGATCGATTATCGCGATAGCCAGGATCGCCACCACACGTTGAACGTAGTGACATGCAAAGAAAGCACACCAACTCGCCAGGGAGATATCAGCACC
>DATDAG010000561.1:0-4302 GCA_036525495.1 Anaerolineales bacterium | reverse complement strand
TGCGCGCTCACGTCAATGATCTGCGGCTGGATCTCCTGGATCACAAGCGGCACTTCGCCATCACTGAACGTCTGCAGCTGCGCGCCGAGAAAGATCAGCGTGGCATCCATTTTCAACTCGCGCCCGATCTGCCCGGGCGTCGCTACCACATTCGTGCCTTCGAGACTCAAACCTGCCTCACGAACCTGCTGGTCAACCTGCAAACCGATCTGCCTCAGATATTGATAAGCGACGCGTTGATCAAAGATGATGACGGGCTGGACGTATGTCCCTCTGGCGCGCGCGCGTATCTGACTGGCTAAAGCCTCGAAAAGGCCGCCGCTTCTTCCCAACTGATAAGCTGACATGGCGCTGGACGAAGGATCAAAGACCATGCCTAATTCTGCCGGAGTCGCAACCCAGGCTTTCTCCCGGTCTCTGAACAGGATCTTCCCACTGACAGGGTAGGACAAAGTTTGGTTCAATTTCACAGCCGCATCGGACGGGGTCAGACCGGAAACGTCCACGCCTGCGACCGAAACGCCGGGGAAAATGCGTCCCGCATAGGCAAGTTGATATCCCAAAGTCCCCGCGATGATGACAATAAAGAACAACGCCACGCCACTGATGAGCGCCGCGACGATCTGGGGGAAGAGGGGAGTCCGTTGATAAGGTTGTGAGATGGTTGCCATTTCGAAAATTATACCTTGATGAACTGAAACAAATTAACTTGTGATAAGCATCGAATTAACGAGAGGAGGAATTCATTTGTTCCCGCCAAGTTTCAATCCGGGGACGATCATGGGCGTGGCAGATTTGTAATCAACATATTCCTGCCCGAATTCGTGCAGGAGTTTCCTCTCCTCGAAATATACACCCACAAAAATATAGACTGTCAATCCGAGGTATACAACAAGCGAGTTAAGTGTCACATTTGAGGAAAGCCAGATGATGAGCAACCCAAAAGTATACAGCGGATGACGCATATAACGATAAAAGCCTTTCGTCACCAACTTCCCCGGCTTCTCTTCTTCAAGCAACTGACGAAATCCAACAAATGACAGGATATCAGTCTGCAAAACTGCAACAATGAGAAGAACGATTGAAAGCACCTGCCCAGTCAGCATCAAGCTGCTCCATGGGGATGGGGTTTGATACAAATCCCTGTCTGGCAACGCAACCACCAGGTAAAGGATCGGGGCAAAACTGATGACTGAGAAAATGTTATAGAATAAACGGTAAAATCGCATAAAGCGATTGCCAAGCGTCTGGCGCAGAAGGGTTTTGAATCCCAACGAAGCCATGATGGAATGGATAATTCCCCAAGCTATAACGGTAAGAATCAACCAGAACATTTTTCTCCAAAAATTATCGTGATTGCTTCGGGCTTGGTCTCGATACGCTTCGCTACTCGACCAACAGGCCTCGCAATGCCGGCAGGTTATTTCTCGCCAAAGGCAGGCAGTTCGATTGTCTCTGCGCCTGTTTGCACCACGTAGTAGGGTGCCCACGCGACACCAAAGAGATTAACGAACACGTCTGTTTTCTTCGGTGAGACGGTTACTTCGGTGATTTCGTTGACCACGGCACCCCATTTTTCATTAATCTCCGAGAGTGTCTCTTCGCGGCGTTTTTCCAGTTCGGCGATCTGATTCTTGTATTCCGCAATCGAATCAATCGATTCCTCCACTTCGGCTTTTGCCCGTTCGGTCATCCGACGTTTCGATAACTGGGAACTCAAACTTTTCTTACGCCCTATCCCCAACAAACCTGCGCCCAATTCAGCCAGATTGCCGCGTTCCTCCCATTTGCGATGTTCGTAATCCACCTGATCTTCCGTCAACTCGCGCTCCTCGCGGGACAATTTATCTTCCAGGGATTTTATCTGTCGGTCCAGTTGCGTGGTCGCTTTTGCGATCTCCGCGTCGCGTTTCTGGCTGGCGGCATCGGCGCAGGCGCGCATAAATTCCGCGCGGCTGACATCGGGACCCGCGTACACTTTCAAGGTTTCATTCGCTCGCGCCTGGACAGATGAGTTGCGGAAGACCCAATCGACATAATCCTTTTTAAGCGCGGACATCAATTTCACATCGTTCAGCGGTGCGTCAATCGTGCCGAAGCGTGATGAGGGCGCGGGCGATGTCTCTGCGTATTCGAGCGCGTGACCATTGAATATGTTCTCATCCCAACGAACAGAACCGCGCTTTTCAGGGTTTTCGACGAACGCGGCGCGAGTGATTTCACTGTCAACGCCAAGTTTGCGGTCAAGGATGCGGATCTGGGCAGATGCGATCAATGCGGGATGATAAATCATTCCCTCGATATGCGCTTCGGATGGCATCGATTGCCCGGCGGATTTGAACGCTTCGGGCAGGCTATGATTTTGCGGGAGGAAATATTCCTTGACCCCTGAAGGGACGGGAGGCTTGGTCTTACTTCCCTTGGTTTCAGATTTACGATTTACGATTTCGGATTGACGATTTGTTATTGGTCGTTGAGGAGGCCCCGCCATGAAGGAGGGAGAGGTTTGTTTGGCAGAAGCAGGTTTGGGTAGGGATTGAAGCACCGCGTCCGCGTTGGCCTGCTTGTTGAGATCGGGGATGCGATCCCGTGTGAGAGGTCCTGCGAGGTAGTTCATCGCCCAACGGGATTGAAATAATTCGGGTTGTTTGGAATGTACGTTATGAAGAATAAAGACGCGTTTGCCGAGCGACGAGATCAATTTATCAAAGATGCTTCGTGAGACTCCACCCGCCGCGCTTTCAAGCCCATCAAGCAGGCGCTGTTTATCCTGGTCAGTTTGTAGTTTGCCTATCAGCCACGTGCCCGCATTCGAGAGGGCTTTGTAGTCAACGTCCACCGGGTTTTGTGTGGCAAGCAAGAGACCGAGACCAAATGCACGCGCTTGTTTCAACATACGCAGGAGCGGTTGTTTGGAAGCAGGGTTTCGTTGCGGAGGCAGGTACCCGAAAATTTCGTCCATATAAAGGATGGCGCGCAGGGAGGCCGCACCGCTCTGTGTGCGCATCCATGTTTCGACAGCGGAGAGCAGAAGGGTTACGAAGAACATGCGCTCGGTGTCGGAAAGGTGTGGGAGATAGAAAATGTTGTGACGGGGGCGTTTATCGGCTGTGTATAGCATGGAGCCGATATCGAGCGATTGACCAATGCGCCATGTTTCAAATGCCGGTGATGCGAGGATGTTGTTCAAGCCCATCGCGAGTTCCATGCGGTCTTTGGACGGGAAGAACGTGTCCACAGGGAACGCGCCAAGGTTGGGAAATGGAGGCGATTGCGTTTGCAGGATAAGTTCAGTGAGTTCCACATCCTTACTTTGACTCCACGCGGCTTCAAAAAGATTAGCCAGCAAGATATGTTCACGTGAACGAAGCGGGTCAACATCTTCATAACCGACAAGTCCAAGCAATGCCGTGACCGTGCTGGCGATCTTCTCGCGCAACACTTCGCGGTTTTCGTCCCATGAAAGTTGCGGAGCGGCAAGCGAAGACAACACACTGACCGGAATTCCCGAATCAGAACCCGGCGTAAAGATTGCGAACTGTGCCGAATTTTTAAGCGCCAACACTCGTTCCTGTGTGATGCCCCACTCCCGCAGACCATTACGCCAATTGAGAGAGGCTTCCATTGCAGTCTGTTCTGCGGTTTTACCGGAACGACGCGCCTGTTCGGTATCAATCCAGGGCTGGAAGTCCTGCGGAGCGAGATCGGGGAAGTGCAACAATAAATTCGTGAGGTCGCCCTTGGGATCAATGATGATGGCTGGGATACCCTTCAACGCGGCTTCTTCGAGCAACGCAACACACAAACCCGTTTTGCCGGAGCCGGTCATGCCGGTCACGACCGCGTGGGTGGTCAGGTCGGCAGGATCGTAAGTCACCTGCTTATCGGTAATGGTCTGTTTGATGGGGTCGTACGCGCGTCCAAGATAAAAGTGCGAGTCAGTCATAAAGGTCTCCTAAACCCACACCCCTCTCCCTTCGCCCAATGAGAGAAGAGTTGGGGATGAGTGAAACGGTACGTATATATCAGATAGTAATGTACCTGATTTTAATATATCGCACAAGGAACCCACTTTAGTCAAGACCACCCGCAAAGCGGGTGGTCTTGACCTAGCCCTGTAAGGGCTTTTTGCTTGCGGCACCTCAAGGTGCTGCTTTCTCTTACTCCTACGGGGCACACCTCTTTCAAGCTTGTGGCGCACTGATTACTTAGCCACCCCTGAAGGGATCTTCGGCTTCCTTCGTACTGATCCGATCCATCATCTGATCTTGCTTCTCTTGCTCCCGTACATACTTCGCAATC
>DATDAG010000560.1:0-2825 GCA_036525495.1 Anaerolineales bacterium | reverse complement strand
GTTGTTGAAAAAATAGGATTGATCAATAATTACCTAAGGTATGATATAGCTGATTATATTCATAAATCTGATAGAAATGCGACGGAGGAAAAAAACTGTTTGAGAAATATTGGTCAACTCATCATGATGCGATAAACGAACTAAACAGACAACTTGTGTACTTTCCAATTAAAGTTTCGGATACTATTAATGAATACTACAATGACTCTCGGTTGGTCAAATTATCTAATGATTTTTTTGATCGTAAAGACTGGGAAAGTCTGAAAAAACTGATTGATGCAAACCAGGAATGGATTAAGAGAATAATCTCGACTATACAAAAGAATATTGGAATTTGATTTCTGAAAGGATGTCATCCTATACATTTCTGATTCGGTATAATTTCAGATAAATGACCAAAGGAGAGAGACATATGCCCAAAAAGAAGGGCTCTATTGCACTTCCCTTAGAAAAAGAAGAAATAATCAAAGATTACCGCCTTGCCTGGCAGAGCAGGCAGGCATCACTCATAGGCAGGCGGGAAGTATTAAGCGGCAAAGCAAAATTCGGCATATTCGGCGACGGCAAGGAACTTGCCAACATTGCCATTGCGCGCGCCTTTCACAAGGGTGATTGGCGCTCAGGCTATTATCGTGACCAGACCTGGATGTTCATGTTGGGGGTGATGAGCATCCAGGAATTTTTTGCGCAGCTTTACGCTCATGCTGATCTGAACCACGAATCCAACACGGGCGGGCGCTCGATGAATGCGCATTTTGCCAATCGCTATATCAATCCTGACGGCTCGTGGAAGAACCAGACCGAGTTATATAACACTGCGGCGGATGTCTCGCCGACGGGCACACAGATGCCGCGCACGGTCGGGCTGGCGTATGCTTCGGTGGTTTATCGCGGCATCGAGGAACTTGCGGGAACACAATTCTCGAAGAATGGAGACGAAGTCGCATTTGCAAGCATCGGCAATGCGTCCACGGCGGAAGGCATGTTTTGGGAAAGTGTCAACGCCATCGGTGTGTTGCAGGCGCCCGCGGTCATCACAGTCTACGATGACGGTTACGGCATTTCCGTCCCCAACCAGTTCCAGATGGTCAAGGAAAACATTCACGACATCCTTCAAGGCTTTCAGCGTGAAGCCTGCCCCGAGCCAGAATGCCAGCGCGGTTACGAACTCTTTCAGGTGCGTGGCTGGGATTACCCCGCGCTCCTCGAAACCTACGCCTCTGCCTCAGAGATCGCCCGCACCTATCACATCCCTGCGCTTGTGCATGTTTACGATGTCACCCAGCCGCAGGGACATTCCACATCTGGAAGCCACGAGAGATACAAAACTCCAGAGCGGATGAAGTTCGAAGATGAATTTGACTGCGTTCGCAAGATGCGCGAGTGGATGCTGGAACAGCGCGTCATTTCCGCACCCGAACTTGATTCGCTCGAAAAAGAGGATTACAACGCTGTAGAGGGAATCCGCAAACTGGCGTGGGACGCGTATCTTGCTCCGATCCTTGAGGAGCGCAACCAGGTGATGGACATGCTCGACGAGATCGCGGGCAGTTCTAGTCATGCGTCAGCGTTGGAAAAGGTTCGGGATCGGCTGGCAAACCTCCCGTCAGTGGTGAGGCGTGACATCCACAGCGGGGCGCATGAAGCGTTGCGAATCCTGCACCGAGAGGAGAATCCATCCAAGCATGTGTTAGGCCAATGGAAAAATGAACAGGATGCGATCAACATCGAGCGGTATGGTTCGCATTTGACAGCTGGCAAGGGTGTGATGGAGAAAGAAGCGAAGCCAGAGTATTCAGCTTCTTCGCCGACCGTGATGGGGTTTGAGGTGATGAACGCGGCATTCGATTCGATATTGGGGCGTGACCCGCGCGTGATCGCGTTCGGTGAGGATTTGGGTTTTCTCGGCGATGTGAACCAGGGCTTCAAGGGGATGCAGGAAAAATACGGTGCGTTGCGTGTGACCGATACGGGCATCCGCGAGACGACGATCATGGGGCAGGCAATTGGTATGGCGATGCGCGGTTTGCGACCGATCTGTGAAATTCAATATCTCGATTACATTTTATATGCGTTACAGACCATGAGCGACGATCTTGCGAATTTGCATTGGCGCACTGTGGGAGGACAAGCTGCTCCTGTCATCGTGCGGACGCGTGGTCATCGTTTGGAAGGCATCTGGCACGCGGGATCGCCGATGGCAGGTGTGATCCATCTGGTGCGCGGGATGCATGTGCTCGTGCCGCGTGATATGACACGAGCAGCAGGTTTCTATAACACGTTGTTGAAAGTGGACGAACCTGCGATTGTTGTGGAAGTGTTGAACGGCTATCGCGTGAAGGAACGACTGCCCGATAACATCGGCGAGTTCACGGTTCCACTCGGTGTGCCTGATGTGATCCGTGAGGGGAAGGATGTGACCATTGTGACATACGGTGCGTGCTGCCGAATCGCGATGGACGCGGCTGATAAATTGTCGAAGGTCGGTATCGAGGTCGAGATCGTGGATGTGCAGTCGTTGTTGCCGTTCGATGTGAATGGGATGATCGTCGAATCGTTGAAGAAGACCAACCGTGTGATCTTCCTCGATGAAGATGTGCCAGGCGGCACGTCCGCGTATATGATGCAGGAAGTAATCGAGAAGCAGGGCGGGTATTATCACCTTGATTCCCCCGCGAGGACTTTGTCTGGCAAGGAGCATCGTCCCGCGTATGGGAGTGATGGTGATTACTGGTCCAAACCGAACAGCGAAACGGTCTTCGATGCAGTGTATGAGATGATGAATGAGGTGGATCCAGCAGCGTATCCGCCGCTTCGGTAGGTGG
>DATDAG010000559.1:0-4924 GCA_036525495.1 Anaerolineales bacterium | reverse complement strand
CTCCCATGACCCATTTCCATTTACAAATCCTACATCCGTTCCGAAACTAGACAATGTCTCCTTCGCGGCCTTAGGCAGTTCGTATACTAGATCGTACATTTTCGCTACCTCGTTGTTCGAATCACTGAGGAGTTCAAATTTCAGGCCGGCAGCTGCTTTGAATTCTCGGCAGATGTCGATCTTTTCCGGTGCGATCGCGAAAAGCTTTGATCCCCTGGCTTCTATTTCTGGCACGTATCTATCCCAGAACTTCAAAGCGGCATTACAAAAGTTACACCAGCTTCCTCGGTAAAAAGTAAGGATGACAGGTCCAGATAATACAATCTCACTAAGAGTTACCTTTTCTTCTTTCGTATCCTCAAGAGTAAAATCCTTAGCCAAATTTCCGACATTTGCGACCGAAGCATTTTTGAGATGATCTTCTGCGGCATCTATCTGTTGATCGAACAGCGTGGTGATTCCGCTTCCGCGGCGATTCACGATGTCGGCTTCAACATTGGCCAGATCTTTATTTAATGACATGATTTTGCGGTATTTGGATAGACATGACGCCTCGCATCAGCAGTCACGGCGCTCGCGTAGCGAGTGACCTGGAGCGACTGTAGGCGCTTATTATAAGTAATCTGTAGCATTGCTATTTGGTGTCTTTCTTGGACTCTTTGTTATTCCCTCCAACGACCTGACTATCCCTCTAATTTTGAGCCGCACTTGGGACATTTTTTACTGCCTAATACTCCGGACGCTGTCAGTAGGCTCGGGATGGAACCGCATTGGGTACATTGAAGTCCATGCTTGATCAATATGCGTCTTTTCCGCTGTATATTATTAAAAAATACAAACCCCAGGCCACCAAGTATCGAAACGGGGGTAACCACAAGAACCAGCCACTCCGTTATGTGCCCACGGATAAGCACGTAGGGTATTATCGGAAGCAATCCGATGCCAATGAAGATAAACAGCTTTCTGTCTTCGCAGGCGCTTACGGATGCAAGCTCATGCTCCAGGTCTCTGACTTTCAGCGACTCTTCATCTGTCGCCACGTCGTAATCGATTTCGGTGTCATCGTCCATATAGCGCTTTGCTGAGTTATATATAACGCTCCGCATCAGCGGCGCCGACTTTGCCGGCGTCCGTCTGCATGCGCTTGTTAGAAGGCAAGTTTGCTCTCAAAATTGGCATCTAAAATAGTGGTCGACTCTTTCTATAAGAATTTTTGATGAGTATCTTGCCATCGCGGAAGGTAAATATATCGCAACCCGCTACCTCTGAACGCTTTCCTTCAGAGTTCGTACCCGTAAATATCCACTCTGAGACGCCGCGGTCACCGTGCACAAAGTGGCGAGCATTGCTCCATTGAGCATCCGGAAAATCTGCCCAGGCCTTTGCGTATCCCTGATGGACAGCTTCTGCGCCCTCATAGCGAGTACCGCACGTGTCGTCTCCTACCGAGGATTCAAATACGCAATCATCAGTTCATCCACATCGTGACGATTCCATGCAACTGCGAATGCTTCTAAAAATTCAATGGTGAGTTCATTTGATTCGTTTATCATTGCTTATCGTCTCCCCCCTGATTCACCAGCCTGGGCATTGCCTGCTACCACCTCGCATCAGCGGCAGGGCTTTGCCGCATCTGACTACACAAGTTTGTTATTCGTAAATTGATCAAAATACGCCATTACTCAAACTGTGCAGAATCGTAAGGCCAATCACCACGATGACCGCTGGGGCGTGAGGAATAACCACGGGTCCTAACATCATATTCGCTGCTATTTCTCGGCTCCAACTTTTCGAATTTTGAAATGCTTCGAACCAGGTTGAATAGGCCTGTAATGGAGTTAAAGAATCAATCTCACCACGAAAGTAAGATTCGATTTCTTGAATTCGAACGCTGTTACAGTATTGGAAGAACTTCCACATCGCTTCTAGAACCCAAAAAAGCAAGGCAACTAAACCAGAAAGAATAAGAATTTGAATGGATTCTTCTTGAAACGCGATTGCTATCCCACCAAGTGACAACGTAACCGACCAACCTTTGATCAGTAGTGCTCGACGATCAAAATCTTCATATGCTTGCTGCAAGAAGAAATATTCTTCTTTTAGTAAATTTTCTTGATGCTCATTCATCCTGAATTACGAATAACGCCTCGCATCAGCGAATTTTTGCGCGCGTAGCGGGCAAAAAAGTCCGGCTGCATGCGTATGTCAGGCGATATCTTGATGAATAGACATTTGATTTCAGGCTAATCGGGATTTGAGACATGCATTGGTCTCATCAACTAGGGTGCGAACAAGTTCAGTTGCAGGCATCTCTCGCGTAAGTGCTATCGATTGACCCGCAAATAGCTCCAGGAAATCCTTGTCGTTCGTCTGCCCGAAGGGCAGTGTCCAACTATATTGGGCAGGAAAGGGAAGTGGATTCAGGTTTGGTTGAGTCAGTTCTTCGATCAGTCTGGTTTTGATTGAGCGCGCTTTTCTGCCTGACATAACGTCGGTAAGTACTGTAGATGCTTCCTCAGCATTTTTATAAGCAACGCGTTGGGCTTCCGAAACATCGGCTTCACCGCAACGCAAGAAAGCGGTTCCCACCTGTACGCCACTTGCGCCAAGCATTAACGCGGCTGCAATTGCGCGCCCGTCCGCAATACCTCCCGCTGCTATTACGGGGAGTTTCACTGCATCCACTACCTGTGGTAGGAGAGAAAAAAGTCCCGCTTGTGAGCTGATATCCGTACCTAAAAAAGTTCCTCGATGGCCACCGGCTTCAATTCCCTGGGCGATCACCAAATCTACGCCATTAACTTCGAGAAATCTTGCTTCTTCCACAGTTGTTGCGCTACACATTATTTGTATGTTTGCCGACTTTAGGGTTTGTATAATATTCTCGCTCGGGAGACCAAAATGAAAACTGACTATTTCCGGCTTGCTTCTGACAAGTGCGGCAAGATGTTCCGGACCGACTTCACCTGCTGATGCCTGCGGCGTTGGGACAGGGCCGAGACCTTTTTCATCGTATAGTTTTTGAATCTCTTTGCGCATGGGTATCGCGCAGTTTGTGAGATCGCCCGGATCATCCCAAAGCGGATAGTTTACGTTTAAGGCTCCGTCACTCAGAGTGCGAAACTCCCGGATTCGGGATTCTACTTCCTGGGCAGAAAAGCCCCACATTCCGAGAGCTCCCAATCCACCTGAATTACTGACGCTAGCCGCCAGTTCTGGTGTTGTGTACTCACCCATAGGTGCCTGAAAAATGGGCCATTTGAGATTGAGAGATTTAGTTACTCTGTTATTCGCCCACATGTAGATCACTCCCGAGCAGTAATTTCATATAGCCTAACGCCTCGCATCAGTGGTGACCAAAAGGCGTGGCCTTTTGGTGATCCGCCTGCACGCGCTTGTTATGGTGACAGATTGTCATTCGTTTTCGAGCTTAAGGCGTTAAACGATAGAACCGAAAAAAAGGATCCTCGATATTCACGACTTCGACCTCGCTATAGCCTGCCTCATTGGCGTAATTACGTACCATTGTTTCTGATATAGCCGTACCGGTTCCTGCGGCGTCGGGGAATACCATTGCTTGTGGCAGGCAATGAAGCACGCTAACGTTATATAAGAGGCGCCCTAGAAGATTGTGATTGTCTGAAAAGTTTTCTCCTCCGGCTTCATCTCCGATGAAAACTATTCCATCTGGTTTCGCGAGTCGACGCATTTGGCTCAGCACATCTACGGGGAAGGGCATATCGTGTAAACATTCGAATGCTGTCACAAGATCGTAGGAGTTATCCGCGTCAAATTCTTCGATCGTTGATGCATGAAACTGAACACGATCTGATACGCCATGTTCATCAGCTAATTTTCTGGCTTCGTCAACTGAGGCCCTATCCGAGTCAATTCCGGCAATCGTTGCATTCTTGAAATGTTTGCCAAGGCAAACAGCAGACCAACCAGTTCCTGAGCCAACGTCAGCCACGCGCGCCCCAACCCTCAGTTTCGCCTCCACGTCGGGCATCGCAGGTATCCATTTCTGCACGTAACTGTGTTGATACATTGGTCGATTACTAAGAGCAATGCCGTGACGCAGATGCTCGCCATAGTGATCGTAGGGGACCCCACCACCTGTTTTGAACGCGTCAATGAGCGGATCCATTACGATTGCCGTTCCTTGAAGAACACCAGGATAAGCTCCTAAGAAATAGGGGCTGTCTTCATCTGCTAGAACCGCTCGATGTTCTTCGGGAAGTGTAAATGTGGTGCCGGTTTCATCTGTCTCGACATAATCAGAACTTGCAACTGCTAACAACCATTCGCGCACATAACGTTCGGAAAGATTTGTTTGATTGGCTAAATCTTGAGCAGTAATTGGACCGGTCTGTGCCATCACCTTAAACAAACCTAAACGATGGCCAATGTAGAGTACTAACGTACCCAAAGCGCAAGTGGTTTCTGAGAATACTCGATCGTATAGGGCTTCTGTGCGTGCTTCATCCATCGCAACCACCTCCTGACGAGATTATTCAGTCAAATGGTCAGTCAGTATAAATAAACTGTCGGAAAACTAAATGACCATAACGCCTCGCATCAGCGGCCTGCCGGCAGGAAGGTCCGCTGCAAGCCTTTGTTAGGCGTTATTTTGCTGTGCTCGGCACAAGACAGTAATTGCTATATTGTGGGACCTCGAGGTTTTTTGATGAGAGGAAAGAGGCTTCCCGGTTCGGAGGTCGGCAAATAATCAGCTGATCGACAGATTTAGGGGGAAATTACCCAGGGTATTGCAGGGTTTCGGCGGTATTGTACGGTATTTCAGAACCCACGGTCACCATATGAAAAGGCCGTCAATAAATTAAATCAGCAGATCAGAGTAAATGGGTGTATGGTGGTAGCTCTTGCCCCTCTCTATTTACTTTGTTTTTTTCCATATTAGAAA
>DATDAG010000558.1:0-4853 GCA_036525495.1 Anaerolineales bacterium | reverse complement strand
GCCGAACCTCAATGTGGGTGAAGTCAAAGCGGAATGGCGGTTCCAGATCGAGAGGTTTGTTCAAACAACAGGGCACAATCCCACACACCTTGATTCGCATCACCACTCATCGTTTTTTTCAGCAGAACTTTTTCGCGGGATGTTGGAACTGGCAGAGGAATATGAATGTGCGATCCGTTATCCATATACGAGTGTATACAGCGATATTGAAGAAGCGAGTAGGCACGCCCCACACTTGTTGAAAGAATTTGATCTTCGCCACCCCGATGTGTTCATCTCTGATTTTTATGATGACGGCGCAACACAAGACGCATTGCTCGTTATTATCAGAAGTCTCGGCGATGGAGTAAGTGAACTCATGTGTCATCCAGGTTATGTGGACGATGCCTTTGTAAATGAATCCATTTACAACCATCAGCGCGAACGCGAATTGAAAATATTGACCGATCCCGCTGTAAAGCAGGCAATTCAAGCCAGCAACATCGAACTCATCACTTTTGCCGGCTTCTAGCGGTAGTTGCCATTCACAGATTACCGGCCTTATCCTTCATCGATTCACTTTACTGGAGCTTCCATGTCTCGAATAGACGATCTACTACAGCAACTGACCCTCGAAGAAAAAATTTCCATGCTTGCCGCATCGGATTTATGGTTTTCTACGCCTGTACCGCGCCTGAACATTCCCTACATCCACGTTGCAGATGGCCCCAACGGTGTGCGCGGTCAGTGGAGCAAAATGTCGCCCAGCTCTGCCGCCACACCTGTCGGCACAGCATTGGGCGCAACATGGAATCCTGAGATCGTTGAAAAGATTGGGAACGTGCTTGCAGATGAGGTCAAAGCCAAGAACGCCAACATCCTGCTGGCGCCTACTGTGAACATCCATCGAACGCCAATCGCCGGTAGAAACTTCGAGTGTTTCTCTGAAGACCCCTATCTTGCCGGGATGTTGGCGTCTGCCTATATCCAAGGTTTGCAGGATAAGGGGGTTGGTGCCTGTATCAAACATTTTGTTGGCAACGATCAGGAGTTTGAGCGGGATTCAATAAGCTCAGAAATTGATGAACGCACTTTGCGTGAGATCTATCTTGAACCTTTCCGTCTTGCCATCCGCAATTCGAATCCGTGGACGATCATGACAGGTTATAACCGCGTCAATGGCGTATATGCGTGCGAAAACGATCACATCCTCAAAGAAGTGCTCAAAAGCGAATGGAAATATGAAGGCGCGGTCGTCTCCGATTGGTATGGCACCTACGATGAAGGCGTTCCCGTAGGCGGGCTGGATATCGAATTCCCTGGGAATGCCCGCTGGATGTCTGCTGAGGTTGTGCAAAAGGCTCTCGATAACGGAAGCCTCTCGATGGATAGTCTGAACGACAAGGTCAGGCGTCTGCTCCTCGTCATGGAAAAAGCGGGGCTGTTTAATAGACAAGACCTTCCTCCTGAACGCGCCGAAGACAAACTTGCGCACCGCAAAATCATCCGTCAGGCGGCAGGCGAAGCCATCGTTCTGCTCAAAAATGGCGGCAATCTTCCACTTAAAAAGATCAAGTCAATCGCGGTCATTGGTCCGCATTCGGAGAATCCAAGCATCTTCGGTGGTGGCAGTTCATCGGGGTTTTATCCGCACTACATTGTTTCACCTTTTGAAGGCATAAAGAACCGTGCCGGCAAAAAAATAAAAGTGGATGCCACCCCCGGATGTTTTATCTATCGAAAACTGCCTGCTCCTGCCCCCGAAACTCTATCCACCGCAGACGGACGCGTCGGACTTAACCTGAGTCTGTTCGACGGAACCGAATTTGCCGGCGCCCCGCTGTATCAATCTGTGGAGACCATCCCCAGCTTCGACTGGTTCCATAATTCCATTCCCAACACGAACCGTGAAAACTTCTCCATGCGTCTTGAAGGATTTTTCACGCCCAGGGAAACCGGCAGGCATAAATTGTCCCTGAAAGGCATGGGTTGGTGCAAACTTTATCTCGATAACAAACTGGTTGTCGATCACTCGTCCGACGAGCATCTTAACAAGGAAATCATCACTGACATAAAGCTAAAAGGTGAGAAATCCTATGCCCTTAAACTGGAATACTGGTTCCACGGCGAGTCGCGACACCGCTCCGTCCATATCGGGCACCAGCCTCCCATCACAAAAGACCTGATGGCTGAAGCTGTAAAACTTGCGAGGAAATCTGATGTTGTCATCCTCGTCGCCGGCTTGAACAGTGAATGGGAGTCAGAAGGATTCGACCGCGTAGACATGAAGCTCCCCGGCAAACAGAACGAATTGATCGAGCAGGTTCTCAATGCCAACAAGAACACGGTTGTTGTCTTGAATGTTGGCTCACCTGTTGAAATGCCATGGATAGACAAAACCCAAACAGTTCTCCAGCTCTGGTACAACAGCCAGGAGCAGGGAAATGCGTTAGCCGATGTTTTGTTTGGCGATGTGAATCCTTCGGGTAAATTGCCCACAACGTTCCCGGTCCGTTTGGTAGACAACCCCGGATTCATCAACTACCCGGGCGAAAACGGCAAAGTCAGATATGGAGAAGGCATATTCGTTGGTTACCGTTACTACGATAAAAAAGATGTAAAGCCACTCTTTCCGTTCGGTCATGGGCTTTCGTACACACAATTCGAATACAGTAATTTGCGTTTGAGTGCCAGGAAGATGAAGCCTGATGGCAGGCTCAAAGTTAAAGTGGATGTGATTAATACGGGCAAGGTCATTGGTAAGGAGATTGTGCAACTTTATGTGCATGATTTGAATTCCACCTTCGCCCGACCTGAAAAAGAACTCAAAGCATTTGCCAAAGTGGAACTCAAATCGAAACAGAAAAAGACCGTCACCTTCACGCTTGACCGCGAAGCCTTTTGGTATTTCGATACAGCCATCAATGCATGGAGTACAGAAGCCGGTGAGTTCGAAATTCAGATCGGCGCATCCAGTCGGGATATCCGATTGAAGGAAAAGATGGAGTTGAAATGAAATTCGGATACTTCGATGATTTATCGCGCGAATACGTCATTATACAACCCGATACACCCATGCCGTGGATCAACTACCTCGGCAGTGAAGAGTATTTTGGTTTGATCTCGAACACGGCAGGCGGTTACTCCTTCTACAAAGATGCCCGTCTGCGCCGCCTCACGCGCTATCGTTACAACAATTCTCCGCTTGATATGGGCGGGCGATATCTTTATCTGCGCGAGAACAAAAGCGGCAACTACTGGTCTCCCTCATGGATGCCAACCCGAACACAACTTGATGCATACGAATGCCGGCATGGACAGGGCTACACAATAATTACATCGAAACTAAAGGGGATTAAATCCTCGACCCGATACTTTGTCCCGCTCGGGGAATCTCTCGAAATCTGGCAGATGACTCTGACCAATGAGAGCGGTTCAGACGCGGACCTGAGCCTGTTCTCGGCCATCGAGTTTTGTCTTTGGGATGCTAATGACGACGCCACAAATTTCCAACGTAATTATTCGATTGGTCAGGTTGAGATCGAATCCCCTTCTCCCGATGGGAGAGGGGCTGGGGGTGAGGGCGGATATCCAGTTATTTATCACAAAACCGAATACCGCGAACGCCGTGACCACTTCGCCTACTTCGCCTGCTCTGAAAGGCTGACAGGCTACGATACAGTCCGTGAGGACTTTTTAGGGAAATATCGTGGCTGGGATGAGCCTCAAGTTGTAGAAGCAGGCAAATCGTCCAACACCGAAGCGCATGGATGGCAGCCAATTGGCTCGCACCATGTCAAAGTTAATTTGGAGGCAGGCGAGTCCAAACAAATCATTTTTGTTCTTGGCTATCAAGAGAATCCGCAAGATGACAAATTTGATCCGCCAGGCTCGCAGGTTATCAACAAGAAACGAGCGAAAGCAGTTCTTGAAAAATATCTGCAACCTGCATATGCAGATAGAGCCTTTGAAGAGTTGCGCGATCACTGGACGATGTTGCTCGGCAAAATGCAAGTGATTACGCCCGACGAACATACCAATCGCATGGTCAATATCTGGAATGCGTACCAGTGCATGGTTACGTTCAATATGAGTCGCTCGGCTTCCTACTTTGAAAGTGGAATCGGGAGAGGCATGGGTTTTCGTGATTCGAATCAGGACCTGCTTGGTTTCGTACATATGATCCCTGAACGCGCACGTGAACGCATTTTGGATATCGCCGCAACGCAACTCAAAGACGGCGGTGCCTTCCATCAATATCAACCGCTGACAAAACGCGGCAACAATGATGTCGGTTCCGGCTTCAACGATGATCCGTTGTGGTTGGTGCTGGGTGTCGCGGCATACATCAAGGAATCGGGTGATTGGTCCATTCTTGATGAACAGGTGCAATACGAGAATGAAACAGGGACAGAGAGTCCGCTGTATGAGCATTTGCAAAAGTCCATTCAATATACCCTTGATAGATTGGGACCGAACCAACTTCCGCTTATCGGTCGCGCGGACTGGAATGACTGCTTGAATTTGAACTGCTTTTCCGATACACCTGGTCAATCTTTCCAGACCACGACGAACAAGGAAGGTAAGGTGGCGGAAAGTGTGTTCATTGCTGGTTTGTTCGTGCTGGCATGTAACGAGATGGCTGGCATCGCCAAATATTTCGGTGATAATGGGAAAGTTGAGAAAGTGACCAAAGCCTCTGCTGAAATGGAAAAAACTATCTGGGCGGCAGGTTGGGACGGTGACTGGTTCCGTCGGGCATATGATGATTATGGTCATGTGCTTGGTTCGAAAGAAAATACCGAGGGGCGAATCTTCATCGAACCGCAGGGTATCTGCATCATGGCGGGGCTTGGCGTGGAGGGCGGTAACGC
>DATDAG010000557.1:0-2574 GCA_036525495.1 Anaerolineales bacterium | reverse complement strand
CTTGAAGTTTGACGGTGATGGAATCCTTGCTATGGCGAATGCGGGACCTGGGACGAACGGAAGTCAGTTCTTTATCACGTATGCGCCAACTCCCTGGCTGGATGGTTTGCACACTATCTTCGGGAAGGTGACCGAAGGAATGGAAGTGGTAAATGGGATCACTCGTCGCGATCCAGGGGCTCCTACTCCAGGGGATGTGATTGAGACGATCGTGATTACAGAGGAATAAAGAATAGTGAGTAGAAAATGGTGAGTGGGGAGTGATGTGAAAAGTAGAAAGTGGAAAGTAAAAAGAGTCTCGCATGGAAAATCCTGCGGGGCTCTTTTGCTAAATGCTAACCGCTATTTGCTGACGGCTGATCTTATCCACACCCTCCACCTGATTTATCGCGTTTAAGCTCCAGCTTGATTTTTTCCTCGAATTTGAGGTGCTCATATTCGATGGGGTTTGGGTCGCAGGATTCATAGCGGCTGCCCAAAGCCACGGGGAAGATGTAAGCCAGTTGATCAGGAGCAGGATTCAGGGCGGGTTGAAGCGGCTCATCACCTTTGTCGAAGAATGCGATCCAGTTGTTGACTCCGCCTTCGAGGATGTAAACGTTCGGGACGGTCGAGGCAACGAGCGTTTTCCACACGCTGACGGCGGCGGTCTCGTCGTTGCTCATGACGATGATGACGATGTTGGCAGGGGGTTCGCTGAGCAGGACAGGGATGAGATCTTCAACTTTGGTAAGCGGAACGTTGACCGCATCTTTGATGTGATAGAGGTTGAAATCAGATTAACTACGTACGTCGAGGTAGACGGGGTTCATGGACTGGTTGTATTTTGCCTTGAACGCTTCGGCAGGGGAGACGAAGGCGAGACGGGTGGAAAGCATTTCATCTGCTGTGTGGATGTTCGTGCTGACGATGGGATCGCCTTCGAGTAGCGGGATGATCTCGGTGCGGGTGAAGGTCAGTTTGTTATAGCGCTGTTCGAGCGAAGGCGAACCGATGAAGACGACTGCGAGGGCAAAAGCAACGAGCGTGCTCGCGCCGACGAGGCGCAGTTTGGGTTCACGGCTCATGTCCTTTTTGCCGACGATGCGTTCGAGTTGCTCAGAGCCCCAGAACATAAAAAGCGCCATCAGAACGACAAGCAGGACGACCACGCCGATCGGCAGGTTGAAGACTTGGTCGAGCGTGAGGCGTCCGTAATAGCCCGCGTTGTTGTACCAGTTGGTAAAGAGCGGTTCAGTTTCGGCGAAGATGGCTGCGCCGACGAAGCCGCCGAGCATGAAGAAGATGCCGTCGATCTTGCCTGTGGAGGCTGATGCGAGCGAGGTGGTGGGACAGAAGCCGTCAACGATGAAACCTACGCCCATGATGAGTCCGCCAACGATGCCTGACCACAGATAGGTTGGATTGACCCAAACTTGATTAAAATTCAGGATGCCCAAACCGACCGCGCCAAAGAGCAGTACCATGGCCGTGACGATGGCGGTGAACATGACCTTGAGGACCGTCAGTTCAGTGAAATAGAACTGCGCGGCGAGCTTGCGCGAGTCGCCGAAGCCGGACATTTCGAGGGTGTAGCCGAATGCAAAACCGATGAGGCCGAAGACAACGTACGTCCACGGGTTGGATGCGGATACGGTAATGAATTCAGTGAGAGGGAAGTTCATCGTATCCTCCTAATTCCACAGTTTCCGTACAAAATATGCCATCCCATACGCGCCACCGAAGATAGCGAACATGACCACCCATGAGCCTGCTGAGAGGGTGGCGCCGCCGGTCAGCGCCTGTCCCGAGGTGCATCCGCGCGCCAGGCGCGCGCCGTAGAGGAATAACACGCCGCCCAGAAAAGCCATCAGCCAGCGCGCGCGATTTGAGATGTTCGGTCCCTTGGTGGTTATGAACTTGAGCCGACCATTGAGCCAGCCGGAGTAAAAGCCGCCAAGTAGTGTGCCGAAGAATACAGGCACGATCCAGTCATTGAGCGGATTCTTATCTCCACCAGCCATTTTAAGCAGATAGGGATTATTGTCCACATGAGAAGGAGAGATGGTGTACACGATCAGTGCATCAATGCGGCTGGTGGCGCTGGAGGAGCCGAGCCCGTTGCCTGTCAATAGGATGGCAATGAACAGGACGATGCCCAGAACCATGCCTCCAATGTAGGGGTGGACGTAATTCTTTTCAGGCCGGTTGAAAATTGATTTTTTTGTTACAGGAGCAGTTGTCATTATTTGTTCTCCTTTTTTTCATTTTCTTTCACTTCTTCAAGTTCGTGTGTTTCCACTTCCTCATATCCAGTCACCATCGCGCGCATTGCTTCGAGCGGAGTGGCGCCAGTCGTTGTCATGTACACGTGACCGACGATAAAGATTGCGAAGGTCCATGCCACAAGAGAATGGAACGGTGCAAGGATGGGAAGCCCACCGAACCAGTTGGCGATCTCAGGCCAGCGCTGGACACCCCACATCAACGCGCCGGTGATGATCTGCAATGGCAGCAGTACGTTCAAGATTCCGAAGTAGGTTGCTTTTTGGATCGGATTCATGCGGCTGTCAGGCCGCTTTTCGAACGGGTGCG
>DATDAG010000556.1:0-7173 GCA_036525495.1 Anaerolineales bacterium | reverse complement strand
CATGGATTGGTTCGAAAATCTTGAACCCGAACGCCACATTGATACGCTGATACGTGTCAACCTGATCGGCACCATGCTGGTCACGCACGCTGTCATCCCCCATATGCTCAAACGGCGGAAGGGTCACATCATCAATATGTCGTCGGTGGCGGGGCTTATTGCCGCGCCGTTGCTCTCGAATTATTCTGCCAGCAAATACGGCGTGCGCGCATTCACAGACTCGCTCCGCCGTGAAGTTGCGCCGTTTGGTATCAAAGTCACGGGCATTTATCCCGGTCCAGCCAAAACCGAGTTCGGGCAAAAGCTAAGAAATACACGTTCGCGCGCCACTGTCAAACGATTGAAGTATCCTCGTCTTTCTTCTGAATATGTTGCCAAACGCGTGGTGGATATTGCAAAGCGCCCTGTCCGCAGTCTCGTCATCCCATGGTGGTTCCGCGTGATTACCACATTCGATACACTTTTCCCCGTCATCGTGGATTGGATCCTTTATTTATTTACCAGGAAAAATCATAAATTGGATTAGGAGATTCTATGACTCAATCACGTCTCGATAAACTCAACGCCTCACTTCGGACCTCAGACTTGGACGCGGTTATCCTGAATCCCGGCCCCACGCTGACGCATCTGACCGGCCTCCGATTCCACTTGATGGAACGCCCGGTCGTTTTGCTTTTCGCCAGGGACCAGGAGCCAGCCATCGTGTTGCCTGAATTGGAATTGCAAAAGGTTGCTTCATTGCCTTATGAACTTCAAGTCTTTTCATATCCTGAAAATCCGTCCGAGTGGGGAGATGCTTTTCGAAGCGCGGCGCAGGCTCTCGGTCTTGACGGGAAACGTATTGGTGTCGAGCCGCGCCAGCTCCGCCTGCTGGAATTCCATTATGTCAAAAATGCCGCGCCTGAATCGGACTATCCTGATGCGAGCGATGTGCTTTCCTCATTGCGCCTGAAGAAGGACCAGGCTGAAGTCGAGGCAATGCGCAAGGCGGTCAGGATCGCGCAAGCCGCGCTCGAGGCGACAATCCCGTCCATAAAGATTGGCATGACCGAGAAGGATTTATCGTCCGAATTGGTAACACAATTGCTCAAACATGGCTCCGAACCCGAAATGCCATTTTCTCCCATTGTCTCTGGCGGACCGAACTCTGCGAATCCACATGCATCACCGACCGAACGGAAATTACAGGCTGGCGACCTGCTCGTAATTGATTGGGGCGCGACACATGATGGATATATCTCCGACCTGACGCGCACGTTTGCAGTAGGCGAGGTGGATGAGGAGTATCAGAAAATTCACAAGATCGTGCAGGAGTCGAATGCCGCTGGTCGCGCCGCCGCAAAACCCGGCGCTCGTTGCGCCGATGTGGACATTGCCGCGCGCGAC
Source organism: Anaerolineales bacterium (assembly GCA_036525495.1). Classification (GTDB taxonomy): domain Bacteria; phylum Chloroflexota; class Anaerolineae; order Anaerolineales; family Villigracilaceae; genus Defluviilinea. The sequence continues at coordinate 5,787 of DATDAG010000556.1, read as the reverse complement.
GTGATCGAAAAATCAGGTTATGGCAAGTATTTCACACATCGCACAGGTCACGGCATTGGCATGGAAGGTCACGAGGAGCCGTATATGCGCGGCGATAATTTGCAATTGCTTGAACCTGGTATGGCGTTCACCGTTGAGCCTGGCATCTATTTGCCCGGCAGGAATGGCGTGCGTGTCGAGGACAATGTTGTCATCACCGAGACGGGCGTGGATGTATTGTCCGATATGCCGCGCGAGATCCGCGTGGTAGGGTAATGTTGTTGACCTACGTCCGTGAGAACAAAGGCAAATCCCTGCTCATTGCAGGGATTGTTTTGATGTGGGCGATACTGGGAATTTTGTTCGATCAATATGGTTACTACGAAACATGGGAGTTATGGAATGTCCCTACGCATCCTCCTTTGTTCCGTGACTGGCTGTTGATTCCTGGAAGCGCTGAATCGTTCCGTCATGGTTTTGAGCCATCCGTCGAAAACCCATATGACCCGGGGCAGCGCATCTTCAACTACCCCGCCTTCTGGCGATTATTCTTTTATACGAATATCTCAGTGGACGATACGGTATGGATTGTCGTCCTTCTTCTGGTCCTGTTCTTTATTTCTGTAATTTCCCTCCCGCAAAAGTTGACGCTCCCCGGAGCGGTACTGATGTTACTGGTTGTATTTTCCCCGGCTTCCTTGCTTTTATACGAAAGAGGAAATGCAGACCTGTTCGTGTTCTTCATCTGTGCGATGATCGTTCTTTCGGCTGGTTATTCCACAAATTTGACAGGAGTATTGCTTGTGTTTGGGGGAATCGTAAAAATGTTCCCAATGCTTGGAGTCGCCGTGTTGTTGAAAGAGTCGAAACAAAAGTTTTGGCGGCTCGCAATTGCGAGCATACTTTTCATGGTGGCATATGGAGCCTTGACCTTCCAAAGCCAGGACGCGGCATGGAACACTACCATGCGCGGGGATGGGGCGTCCTACGGCTCATTTGTCCTGATTACCAGGCTGGGCAGTTACCTTCAAGATTTACTGCCGATAGATCTTTCCTCTGGGCAGTTAGAAATGGTTTTTGAATCGCTGGCGGCCATTTTGATACTGCTTGCCGGGGTCGTTGCCACCCGCCGACCCAAATCGCTGGTATCTGTCCATGAGAGGAACCTGTCAGCGTTTCGCATGGGAGCCTCGATTTATGTGGGAACGTTCCTGCTCGGCAACAATTGGGATTACCGCCTTGCTTTTTTAATATTTACCATTCCACAACTCACAGAATGGCTGCGCCTGGAAGATAAACAAAACAGGTTCGTTGTGTCGGCGGTGATGGTTGCAATATTGCTTTCGTGCTGGCACTTTTTGCTAATGATCGACCTGCCATTCATCCCATTGAAAGACCAGGTCAACAGGAATTTCGTTTTCGATGAAATTGTCAACTGGCTGTTGGTGCCGGGGTTTGCCTATCTGCTTGCCGCATCTTTCCCGGAATGGCTCAGAAAGGATTTGCAAAAAGTGTTTGGCATTCGCAAATATAAAACCGCATGATCTTGAAAATTCGTCCGGCTTTGCCTAGAGACGCCGATATTTTGTCGCATATCGCCTTTTCCGCAAAAGCATATTGGGGATACCCCGCAAAATGGATGGAAATCTGGAAGCCGCAACTGACCTTTTCTCCGGAATACTTCGAACTATATGAGAGCTGGGTCACTGAAGTGGACAATGCTCCGGCTGCTTTCTATACATTACAGGAGAGAAACGGGACTGCATGGATCGAAAACCTGTGGGTACTCCCTGAATTCATTGGACGAGGTTTCGGTGAAGAGTTGTTTCTCCATGCCTTGTCTCGTTCACGCGTAATGGGACATCTGGTGCTCCGACTCGAATCAGATCCGAACGCTGTCGGTTTTTATGAGAAAATGGGGATGTACAAGGTCAACGAGTCCAATTACCCGGTCGAAGGGCAGATAAGAATCCTGTCTGTAATGGAGATCAAATTATGACCACTTACTGCGATTATTGCAACTCTCATCCTGAAGATACTTTCAACCGGACATATCACGATACTCAATATGGATTCCCTATTGCGGACGATAACATGCTCTTCGAGCGCCTCATCCTTGAGATCAACCAGGCTGGGCTTTCATGGATCACGATCTTGAAAAAGGCGGACAATTTCCGCAAAGCCTATCGCGGGTTCGACATAAACAAAGTGGCGAAGTTTTCCGAGAAGGATCGCGCCCGCCTGCTTGCGGATGCAGGTATCATTCGTAACCTTTTGAAGGTCAATGCGGCGATCGTCAATGCACAGAAAATCCTGGAACTCAAAAAGGAACATGGTTCCTTCAAAGGCTGGCTGGATGCGCATCATCCATTGACGCGCGATGAGTGGACAAAGCTCTTTCGGAAGACCTTTGTCTTCACTGGTGGCGAGATTGTGAACGAATTCCTCATGTCTACGGGGTATTTGCAAGGCGCGCATGTCAAGAGTTGCCCGGTCTACAAGAAAGTTGCCTCCCTGCGCCCCGCGTGGATGCGGAAATAATACGTAGGTCATGTTTGAAACGTGACAGATGCGTATATCGCCGTGAGTAATCATTCGTCTATAATTCATCACATGATACAGATCATTTCAACTGCGGAACCCTTCATGCTTTTGGGAGACCGTTCAAGACCTGCTGTCCTTCTCACACACGGGTTCACTGGCACGCCGAAGGAAATGCGCTGGATGGGGGAGTACCTGAACGAACAAGGCTATACCTGTCTCGGCGTCAGATTAGCCGGGCACGCCACTGACCCCGAAGATATGATCCGCTCGCGGTATACGGATTGGATTGCTTCGGTCGAAGATGGGTATCATCTTTTACGCGGTGTGACGGACAATATTTTTTTCGCCGGGCTTTCGATGGGAGGGGTATTGTCACTGTTGATGTCCACACGATTGGATGTAAGGGGTGTGGTTGCCATGTCCACACCGTATAAATTACCGGATGATCCAAGACTGCGACACATCGAGCGGATCAGTAAGATCGTTGAGTACATGCCGAAAAGCGATGAAGAGCCGGGCGCGAGTTGGTTCGATAAGGATGCCTGCAAGGATCATATTTCGTATCCGCAAAATCCGGTCTTCTCGATCGGGGAGTTGAACAAGTTGCTGGGAGAAATGCGCGCGGCTTTGCTTAAGATTGATGTGCCCATCCTGTTGATCCATTCGAAGGATGATCCGTATGTGCCGTTAGAGAGTATGGAACTGATCCATGCCGACTTGAAAACTGCGTCAGACAAAACGAAACTTAATATAACGGGATCAGGGCATGTTGTCACGCGTGATGCGGCTCGTCTTCAGGTATTTGAGTCAGCGGTGGAATTCATCCAAAGAGTCGAGAAATCCGATAACAAATAATCCATATCGTTGAGGTCAGGTTGAATCGAAATCTTTTGTTCGTTGCAGTGGCGTTGTTCCTGTGGGGATTTGGCGAGGGGATGTTCTTCAATTTCCAGCCGATCTATCTTGAGCGTTTGGGGAGCAACCCACAACAGATCGGCTTGATCCTGGGCGCATTCGGCGCGGCGATGGCGATCTCGCATATCCCTGCTGGATATTTGGCTGATCGCTTTGGGCGCAGACCGTTGTTATTCATTGCTTGGGGGTTGGGAATTGTTTCAACGTTCGTCATGGGGCTTGCGCGCGAACTTCCGTTGTTCGTGGTGGGTCTGTTGGGATACGGCCTGACGATCTTCGTTTCGTCTCCGTTGAGCAGTTACGTAACATCAGCGCGCGGCAAATGGTCTGTTGCGCGTGCGCTCACATTGATCACAGCGACGTTCAATTACGGCATGGTGCTGGGTCCCATCACTGGCGGATGGATCGGCGAAGCCTATGGGTTGCGTACTGTGTATTTCGTTGCGGCGGCGGTGTTCGTGCTTTCGATGGTCTTCATCCTTTTTATCAAGCGCCAGCCTGTGGACAACCACGATCCCAATAACCCGCCGATCAGTGTTTTTAAGAACCGCGTCTTTATTGGATATTTGGGTATTGTCACTTTTGGCGTATTTGCGATGTTCCTTTCACAGCCGCTGACGCCGAATTTTCTGGAAGGCGTGCGCGGGCTTTCGCTCAGACAAACGGGTCTGATCTTTACGTTCGGCGCGCTGGGCAATGCCTGGATTAGCGTCCAACTTGGAAAACTGAACCCCCGGCGCGGTTTGTTGATCGCGCATGTATTGGTTGCATGCTTTACGATTTTGATCTGGCAAGGTCTGTCGGCACCTTATTTCATCGTTGGATACTTTCTCTTGGGCGGTTACCGCGCTTTTCGTCCGTTGACGATGGCAAAAGCGCGTGGGCTTGTCCACGACTCGCAAATGGGATTGATGTATGGCACAATGGAGACGTTCGGCGCGATCATCTTTATCATTGCGCCGCCCATTGCTGGATTCCTGTTCGAGATCGATCCTGCCATCGTCTACCCGATCTCTCTTGGACTAATATTTGTTTCGGTTATCCTGACATATTTCCTCACCCCAAAGGATTCCCATGCTTGAAATCGTTTCCTTCACACTCGGTCCTGCGCAGACGAATGCCTACCTCGTCGCGGACTCTGATACCAAAGAAGCCGTAGTTATTGATCCCGCCTGGGATGGGCATGTCATCCTCGCCACCGCGCAAAAACGCGGCTGGCGGATCGGTCATCTCTGGTACACGCACGCGCACTTCGATCACATCGGCGGCGCTGGCGCAATTGCTGATGCGCTGAACCCCTTGCCTCTCGTGGCATTGCACCCCAATGACCATGTCCTGTGGCGTGCGGGCGGTGGTGGCGCGATTTTCGGCTTCGACATTGATCCCGGCCCCGAACCAACGATTGACTTTGTTCACGAACAAAAGTTGAAATTGGGAGGTTATGAATTTGAAGTCCGCTTCACGCCGGGGCATACAACGGGTCATTGTATTTTATATATCGCTTCTGAAAACGTATGCTTCTGCGGTGACTTGATCTTCAACGGCTCCGTCGGCCGCACCGACCTGCCCGGCGGAAACTGGGATCAACTCGTAAAGAGCATCAAGGAGCAGGTGTTCACTATGTCAGATGACACACGTCTGCTATCAGGGCATGGTCCGGAAACGACTGTGGGAGAGGAGAGGATGAACAATCCGTTTGTGGGCGGGACGAAGTTTATTCGTTAGGATCTGTCTGGGATAATTTTGAATTTCACAAATCACGCAATGCGAAGATTTTCACTACAACAATACTGCGTTACGATGGTCTTGTATGTTGTTTAGATCTGCGAATATGTTTTTATGTGTATCTTCATGAACGCGAATGCTGATGTCCATTGCGTTTTTAGAGTAATTGTCCTATACTAGTTTTATAGTTGTACAGGAATGTACAAACGATCCTGATGTTTAATACAGTACTCCAATGGGAAAAAAATTACCTATTTAGGCCTGACTTTAGTTCTTATGTAAAATGCTGATCCTTACGATGAACTTTTAGAAGGAAAAAATATCATTGCCGGTCAGAATTTTTTGTAGAGACGGTATCCGTTGATGTGTGCAGAAAATTACGATAATGTTTGGAGTGGAAACTGATGGGTGAGCAATACGTTGCAGGGCAATCAGTAAAAGTATTTATTTCTTACTCTTGGGATGATGACATGCATCGGGAATGGGTGCGCGAATTTGCAACCCGTTTGCGGTCGGATGGTATAGATGTGACACTCGATCGATGGCACGCGGTACCAGGGGATCAATTATCGCAGTTTATGGAAAATGCCGTGCGGGATAGCGATTTTGTTTTATGTGTATGCA
>DATDAG010000555.1:0-4799 GCA_036525495.1 Anaerolineales bacterium | reverse complement strand
ATTCCACGGATTCAGTCAACCCCATCATCAAAGAACATTCCAACGCCCACGAAACCTATATGCTGAGCACCTCCCAAGATATAGGCGACGCATACACCTACGCCACTCTTGCGCATGAATTCGTACACATGATTCTGTTCGCATCCGATCGTAATGAAGTATCATGGATCAGTGAAGGCTTTGCAGAAGTGGGAGCGTTTCTTAATGGATATAACCCCGGCACATTTGCCTGGGAATATACGCTAAACCCCGACCAGCAATTAACAACCTGGCTTGGAGGAAATCAATCCAACAGGACCCATTATGGACAATCGTTCCTGTATCTTACCTATTTCCTCGACCGCTTTGGGGAGGAAGCAACAAAAGCGCTGACCACCAACCCCGAAAACGACATTTCCGGCGTGGATGACACACTGTCCGATCTTGGCATTGCCGACCCAATTACCGGGCAGATCATCACTGCGGATGACGTGTTCATGGATTGGGCGGCTGCGCTCTACCTCAAAGATGAGACCGTTGGTGATGGACGTTATACTTATCACAACTATCCCGATGCGCCACAGACATTTGATACTGAAAACATATACACCTGTCCGCAATCCACACTGGATCGTTCAGTGTATCAATATGGTATCGATTACATCAACATCTCCTGCCCAGGCGATCACACATTGACCTTTTACGGGTCCACAGCCATTGGGCTTTTACCCACCAATGTCCATTCGGGCGATTTTGCCTTCTGGTCGAACAAAGGCGATTCGTCGGACATGACCCTGACGCGTGAGTTCGATTTCACAGATGAGAGCGGACCCATCGAGATCAGTTACTGGACATGGTACGACATTGAAAAGGATTGGGACTATCTCTATCTGGAAGCATCAACCGATAAACAAACGTGGGAAATTCTCACCACCCCCTCCGGCACCGATTTCAACCCATCGGGCAATTCATATGGCTGGGGCTACACAGGCAGTACCGGCCGTTGGATCGAGGAAACGATTGACCTCTCCCAGTTCGCCGGGCAGAAGGTACAGATCCGCTTTGAATACATCACAGATCTGGCACTTAACGGGGAAGGCCTGTTGCTGGATGATGTCCGGGTCGACGCGATCAACTATCAGTCCGATTTTGAAGCGGATGACGGCGGCTGGGAAGCGAAAGGCTTTGCACGAGTAGAGAACTTTCTCCCACAGACCTATCGCCTGTCCCTTATCATCAAGGGCGATACCACCACTGTGACAAATATCGAACTCAATGCCGATCAAACCGTTGATATCCCGTTTTCACTGAACGCTGGTGAAGAGGCGATCCTGATCGTAACCGGCACCACACGCTTCACGACCATCCCGGCGCCGTATCAGATCGAAATCAAATAATGTCATTGCGGGCAATAGCAAAGCAATCTTTTCATCAAGTCGGAGATTGCTTCGCTCACTCCGTTCACTCGCAATGATGAAAGGAGAAATCATGTCAACAGCACCAAAATCCGAAGTCTTCAATATGGCTGACCTCGTTGCTTACAACGATGGATCAGTCGTCAGCCGCCAGATCACCAAGGCGGAGGCTGGCAACGTCACGCTCTTTGCTTTCGACAAGGACCAGGAATTGAGCGAACATACCGCGCCGTTCGACGCGCTCGTGCATGTGTTGGACGGCGAAGTGGAAATAAGGATTTCAGGCAATCCGTTCCACCTGAAAACAGGCAATGCCATCATCATGCCTGCCGATGAACCACACGCGGTGAGGGCGCTGACCCGCTTCAAAATGTTGTTGACGATGATACGAAAGTGAACAGCAAATCAGTAATCAACATCCCGCAGGCTTCCAGCTCTGCGGGATGTTTTCGTTTAAGTGGCAGAAACCGCTGCCCGCTTTCTCATCCACAACACTACCATGACAAGCGGCGCCAGGGAAAGAAAGCCGGCAAAGATCGTAATGACCGTGTAGCTCGTCGCGGCAAAAACAATGCCGCTTCCCAGACTGCCGGTGGCGGAGGCGAGCCCCACCATCAGGTCGTTGGTGCCCTGCGTACGTGAGCGTTCCAACGGTGAAAGTTGATCGGAAAGCAAAGCCGAACCGCCCACAAAGCAGAAGTTCCAACCCAGCCCCAGCAGCAACAGAGAGACCGCCAGCGGCAACACATCCGGCGAAAGCGGGGCAGTGATGCAAGCCAGCAACAGCATCGCCGCGCCTGCAACTATGACAGGACCGCGTCCCCATGTATCGGTCAGGCGCCCGGTGATGAAAGAGAACGCGTACATCCCGATGGTATGCGCCTGAATGACGCGGGAAACGTCGGTTAAGCCGTGCTGGTTATGATCCATGTGACGCGAGGTAATGACCATGATCGCCACCATCACCACCTGCCCCAGCACCATCGCAGTGACCGCCGTCATCGCCGCGGGCTCGCGCAAGATTTCGGAAATTGATCGGGATTGTCCAACAGGCGTCGAGGCTGGATACAACTCTGCAACCTGGCTCCCAAGGTCGCGCGGGTCGGGGCGAAGCCCGGCAAACACAATGACGGAACACGTCGCGAACAACACAAGCGCCGCGAGATACGGACCCGCCAGTTCGTCAAACCCAAACGACTTTACATAAGTCCCCATCGGTCCCACCAGCATGGGACCAAACACCGCGCCGAACGTCCCGCCCCAAACCACCATCGAGATCGCGCCGCCTCGTTTCTCCGGCGGGTTCACTTCACCTGCGGCAAAGCGCGCCAATACCATCGCGCCATTGGTCGCGCCGGTCAGGGCAAATCCGATCAAGAGAACAGGAAGGGATGCAAAGCGAACTGCAATAAACAGCAACGCGTTACCGAGCATGCCGAGTCCCAAACCGAGTAAAAGTCCGTTGCGCCTGCCGATCACGTCCATCACGCGGCCCCACAGGAACGCCGAGAAAGCCGCGCCCAGCAAAAACAAGGCGGTTGGCACGCCGGTCCAGTAGTCACTGCCGCCAAGCTGCGCGCCCACGATCGGGTTCACGGTTGCCGATGCGATGTTCCCGGCAGAATACATGCTTTGTGTGATGAACAAAACGACCGTGATCCTGCGCGCAAGTTTTGAAAAGTCTGTCATGGATTTTTCCACTCGGATTTGCCGATTATACGTTGGATGCGGGTAGAATCGTCTAAATGAAACTGGATACACGACCCGCCTCAGACTACCCGATACCTGATCTTGTCCAATTATTGAATCTTGGCTTCGAGAATTACCTCGTCCCCATCCACTTCGAGATTCCCCAATTCCTGACCATGCTCCGCAAAGATACGATAGACCTGACCGCAAGCCGCGTGCTCCTTGCAGGTGGCGAGCCATCCGGCATTGCATTGGTCGCGCGCCGCGGCTGGACCAGCCGTCTCGCCGCAATGGGACTCGCGAAGGAAAAACGCGGCAGAAAAGCGGGTTCGTGGTTTATGGAGCAACTCATCCGGGAAGCCCGCGGACGTAATGATCGTGAATTGGTGCTTGAGGTCATCGAGCAGAACGAAGCGGCAGTGAGATTGTATGAGAACCATGGCTTTCAAAAAGTTCGAAGATTAATAAGCTTAATCAACCAGGATGCAAAACAGCATGCAAAAAACGACCTGCAGGAAATAGACCTCCGCGAAATGGGGCGCCTGGTCTCGCTGTATGGTTTGCCCGACCTGCCATGGCAGTTATCCGGCGAGACCATCGCGTTGTTGAATCCGCCTGTGCGCGCATACCAAAAGGGACAGGCATACATTGCGGTCTCCAACCCCGATGTGGAGCATATCGTCATCTGGTCCCTGCTGACAGCACCAGAAGCGCGCGGGAAGGGTCTTGCAGTTGAACTGCTGGGAAATGTCATGGCAAATCAGGCAGGCAAGATATGGCATGTCCCTGCGATATTGCCTGAGGAGTTGGGGGTCATATTCGAGCGCGCTGGCTTTCAACGCGAAGAACTCTCGCAGTGGCAGATGAAGTTGGTACTTTAGGCGCGGCACGCACTCTCGAAACAGGATCAACCGTCGGTTAAGGATGAAGCGGGGCAAGTCATCCAAATCAAATATAAAATTGTCATTCTTCTGCTCTGGTGTCACCACACTAAAACGTGGTCACGCAGCCCATTGTTGAGCCTGTTGTAGCATGGCGACAGACGGTCTTCTGCATTGTTTTGGCATTTCCCAGCGCGGTGGCGGAACTTTAAAATCGAACAACTCAGCAGGCGTCCATGGATGATCTGTCAATCTTGCGGCAATGGCCGGAGTGCGTTGCACCCAACGATGACCAAAGGAGCCAACAGACAACTTCAAACGCAGACTATGATGAAAATCGCAAAAGTTATAGAAGCAACCGACAAGGTACATACCTGCCACCAAGGTTTCAGCCTGTTGCGCCAAGTTGCGCGTGCGGCGCGTCAAAGGCGAGAGGCGTTGACGAAAGGTGGCGTTGAGACGCTCAATGAATGCCGTATTGATCACGCCTTGTCCTTGTATCTTTTGAATGAGATGAGCGACCATATTTTTTGTGCCTTGCACAATCCGTCGCTCTACACGCTTCGCGAACACGCCTTCGACGCGTTGTTTTACCACTTGCACAATGGCAATGTCCGGCCAAGAGACCATCTTACAGCGTCCCGTTTCTCCCGCTGGGCGAGAGAATTTGCTCCGCAACGCATTTCGAAAGGCGCTCACGTAACGGGCTAAACCATCCACCGCCAGCAAGAGCGGACGACACAAAGCCATCTGGCGTACTTTGTCTGCCAAAGACTGAATCAAATCCAAGTCACGTTTGGCACTCACGACCCCACCCATCCACAGACGGGTAGGT
>DATDAG010000554.1:0-10185 GCA_036525495.1 Anaerolineales bacterium | reverse complement strand
TGGTGAACGGGCACGCGTATCCGGGAACGCTGCGTGAGGGTCCAGTTGAAACGTGCATGAGAAGTTCCATCAAGGGAACAAGCTCGCTCGGGTGTTTAACTGTCCCGTTCGGATGTACGTCGTCGTTAGTTATTAGACGTGTCAAGGTTTAGATCCTAAGTGATGGACTCTCCCGTTTGCGCGGAAAGAAGTAACATCACCCAGAATTCTAAGCAACTCCAGTCGTTGGGCGACAAACTCCAGACGGGATTGCCGAGCAACCTTTGTCAAGTGATGGGCAGAGCTCCAAGTCATGAAGGAACGGGCGATCGCGGCGGATTCGGCATTGCGGTCAAGTTCGCGTTTGGTCAGCACCTGCCAGATCACGCCAATAATTTTCGAGCAATGGCTGTTATGGCTTTCTGTTTTCCAATTCTCTTAGCCAGCGGCTGAAACAGTTCACGCCAGTGATCGGGGCAGCGTACAGCCATCCAGGCAGATGCAATGAACGCCGCCCGTAGTTCGCTGCGCCCTTCTTTACTGATCTTGCCAGTATAGTAGTGATCTCCAGAAGCATGGAACCGGGCTCCCAGTCCAGAGTATCCGACCAATTTGCCCGGATCTGCAAATCGCTGGATCTCGCCGATTGCAGCCAGGATGGTCATGCCTGTATAAAGACCCACCCCGGGTAACTGCATGAGAAAAGTCAGTGCATCCCGCCAAGGTTCCGTTGCGGATCGTTCTGCGATCACCGTTTCGGTTTCATTGATCAGTTCGTTTAGGTGATCGATCATCAACCAGTAATGGCGAATTTGCATTTGATCAGGGCAGGAAAGTGGCAGTTCTTCCCACCAATTCTTATTACCCAGTTTGAATGGATTGCCTTTGGGTAAGACCAGGTTGTGGCGATGTAGGATGTTATGCAGCCTATTCTTGGCTGCACTGCGCTCCTGGATCAACTGGGATCGATGTTACGTAAAATTACGCAAGTCACGCACATGTTGGGGCGGGATCCAGATCGTCGGTAAGAGCTGGGCGGCAGATAGGCGGGCTAATACCAGCGCGTCATGTTTATCGGTTTTTCTGCTGCTGGATGCGATCAGTTTCAATTTGAAGGTGTTGGCTACACTGATGGATTTCACGATCGGCTCCAACCGATCGTGAAAAGCCCAACTGTTGGTGGTGGCTTCCATGGCCACATGATCGGTAGGTCGCAGGTGTGTGCGTGCCCACTTTTCAAATTGCTGAACAAGCACTTTCTCGGGTGCAAAGAGCTGGCGTTGTTGCTCGTCCACCGCTGCGACCACGACTTGTCGTTTGTGAATGTCAATTCCAATGTATCGCTCTGCTAACATGTGCAACAGCCTTTCTGGTTGGGGCGAATGGATGTGTCTTCAGGGTCGGGGCAGTTCACTCATTAGTTCGAGCTTATCCTGTACGGATTTCTCATGCGAAGTATTCGAGTGGGTCACACATTCAAAACAACGAGTTGGATCTGGTCATCTGACCAGATCTCCTCAGACGACGAATACCGTGCTGACCCGATGCCCACTTCCCTAGCATCCCTACTCTTTCGCAGATCACAGGATACCATTGTGGTGGAAGATGATTGCAGTACATGCAGCAACTTATCGCGTTCACGTTTTGGATGTTCGTGGTCGCCAAATTCACGAATCAACTGTGCAATGGGTTCAATCTTGGATACCACCGTAGACGCCGCGCTTCTTGAGCGTTTTAATTGATTGGCCAATCGCTTCGTCAAGAGCGACACTTGCACCGCACGCAAGTGCAGGGAGCATCTCTATCAGGGAATCAATCGACGAATTCCCTGCTATAATTAAATTAACAATTTACATTCTGTGCGAACGAGGGTAATAGAGGGTTTTCTCGCCTTATCGCCACATGATTTTTCTGATCTCAGTGGTAACCGCACGGCAACATTCTTGCATGAATAAGCCCTCCTACCCCAAATGGTTGTTTTCAACCGATCGTTTTCAGGTTAATAATTAATGACGTCAGGAATACACGAAGATAAATTCCTGTAGCGGGTTTTGTTTACTAAATCTCTTGAAAGGAGGTGGTGTTTACTACAGATGTTCCTCCCCGCGTTTCGTGGGAAAGTATTGTGTTCGTAATTTAACTTAAGGAGGAAGTAATGGCCCGATTCAACTATCGAATTATCACCGTACTGCTGCTTTTGACTTTCATTTTCTCAGCGTGCGCACCTACTGCGACAACTGAGGAAGCCATGCCAGCAGACGAAGGCTCCAGTACATCTGGTACGATCGTCATAGCAATGGGAGCAGCTCCCGTTTCTCTCGACCCGGCTGACCATCGCAGCCGTGAATCTGAGACAGTCATCCGCAATATGTTCGATGGATTGGTCACACGTGACACCTCAAGTGGTGTTCATATGCAGTTGGCTGAATCCATGGAGTGGTCGGATGAACAGACCCTCAACGTCAAACTGCGTGAGGGCGTGAAGTTCCACGATGGAACTGAAATGACCGCAGACGATGTGGTCTTCACATTTGAACGTATCATCAACGAAAACGCAATCGAATATCCCGAGCCGCATACCAGCCCGCGCAAAGGCTTGATCGCCCCGCTCGAATCCATTGAAAAGACCGGTGATTACGCGGTCACCATGCATTTCAATGGTCCGTGGCCGCCTGCCATGCAGTTGCTGGTTCATCAACAGATCGTTCCAAAAGCCTATCTTGAAAAAGTCGGCACCGAGGGATTTATTGCACATCCCATTGGAACCGGTCCGTTCAAATTCGTTTCCACTCAACCCGGTTTCGAAGATGTGGTACTTGAACGCTTCGCCGATTACTACGGCGGCTCACCAGACCTGATACCTGTTGGCCCCGCCTGCGTGAATCAGGTTGTGTTCCGCGTGATCCCTGAGGCATCCACACGTGTGTCCGCTTTGCTTGCTGGTGAAGTGAATATCATCACCAATTTGCCGCAGGATTTGATCCCCACCCTCGAAGCCAATGAAAACGTACAGGTAAAAACAGCTGGTGGCACACAGCCCAAGTGGCTTGAACTCAATGTCAACATGGCGCCATTCGATGACGTGCGAGTCCGTCAGGCGTTGAACTATGCTGTTGATAAAGATTTGATTATTCAGCAAATCTACGGCGGACGTGCCGTTGCATTGCCCGGTCCGCTTTCGCCATACAACAATTTCGTCAATAAGAGTCTTTCACTCTATCCGTATGACACAGCCAAGGCAGCCGACCTGTTGAAGCAAGCCGGTTGGGAAGACACCGACGGTGACGGCATCCTCGATAAGGATGGTCAACCATTTACTTTCACCATCGATACGCTTGAAGATTGGCGTCCGTTAGCTGAAGCCGTGGCCGATATGTATCGCGCCATCGGCGTTGATGCCAATGTCCGCTTCTGGGAATATAGCGTCATCAAAGAACAGTTGCTCGCTGGCGAACGACAGGGTTATCTCGACGACTGGGGTGATTCAGCCTTTGATCCCGTCGGTCACTTTGAAGCCAAGTGGCACGGATTTGTCGCCGATACGCCTTACGGGCGCGGTAACTTCTCCGGTTACAACAATGTGCGCGTCAACGAATTGATCGAACAAGGTGAGACAACCGGCGATCCAACGGCGCGTCAGGCTATTTACGACGAAGCCCAGCAGATCGTCTATGATGAAGCGCCGGCCGTCTTCCTCATTCTGCCTGAAGAGGTGGAGGCCGCATCCGCTTCGATCTCCAATTGGACTCCCGCATCCGACAGCCGCGAAAACATGCACGACGTTTGCATCGCGAATTAATAACCTTGGGGGAGGGTGAACGCTTCATCCTCCCCCAAACCTGATTCAACACCATTGACCGAATCTCATCAAAGGAGGTGACTACTCGTGAGAGGTATCAAAATCCTTGAACGCGTTCTGGGGACCATACCGATCATGTTCGGTGTAGCGATCATTGTATTCTTCTTCATTCGTCTCACACCCGGCGACCCCGTGGACATCATGATGGGCGGCGGCGGGGCAATATCATCCGGAGAGTTGGAAAACCTGCGCGAAGAATTTCATTTGAACGAACCATTACACATTCAACTCTGGTATTTTATTCGCGACGCCGCCAAAGGGGATTTGGGATATTCTTACGTGCTCAAACAACCTGTCACATCTTTGATTGGCGACCGATTACCAGCCACCATTGAACTGGCTGTTGGTGCGTTGCTGTTCAGTTTGATCGTGGCTTTCCCGATCGGGGTCATCTCTGCTGTAAAACAAAACTCATGGCTTGACCGTATCAGCATGAGTACGGCATTCCTTGGAATCTCCATGCCAGGTTTCTGGCTCGGAATTATTCTTATCCTTTTATTTTCTGTTCGCCTGCATTGGCTCCCCGTGCAGGGACGTATTACTCTTGGAACAGGCTTGGAGCAGCGCACCGGTTATTTTGTTCTCGATAGCATTCTGACAGGCAACATGGAAGCGCTCAAAAGCAGTTTGCTGCATCTTGTTTTGCCGTCAGTCACGTTGGGTGCACCCGTTGCAGCAGTCATTGCGCGTGTACTTCGTTCAAGCATGCTCGAAACTTTACGTTCTGATTACGTGACTCTAGCACGAAGTAAGGGCGTTGCCGAATGGTGGGTGGTGATCAAACACGCGCTTCGCAATGCGATGATTCCCACAGTGACAGTCGTCGGCTTGCAGGTTGGTATTCTGTTGGGCGGCAACATGGTCATTGAAACCGTCTTCGGCTGGCCCGGGCTGGGACGCATGGTCGTCAAAGCTATCTTCGATCGTGACTTCCCGCTTATTCAAGGTGCAGTGATGATCTACGCCTTTACGTTCGTGATGGCGAATCTTATTGTGGATGTGATGTACACCTACCTCAATCCACGCATACGGTTGCAGTGAAAGGAGAAAACATGGAAGCGAATCAAAACGTCCGTTCTCCTTTGGAAGACCAAATTTATATTTGGCGCATCCGCCTGGAAATATGGTGGCAGAACTTCCGCAATTTTGTCAAAGCGTTAAGCGTTCATCCGCTGGCATTGATGGGTGGGATTCTTGTGATCATTTATCTTCTGTCCGCTGTCTTTGCAGATCAGATCACGGTCCACAATCCTATCCAAGGCAACCTGCGGATACGTCACACACCGCCCGTTTGGGAAAATGGCGGCAGCTGGGAGTATCCGCTCGGCACAGACTCGCAAGGCCGCGACCTTTTCACACGCATCGTTTATGGCGCACGCATTTCACTCAGTGTTGGCATTCTTTCGGTGGGGATCTCTGTCATAGTGGGGATTTTGCTTGGCACATTGGCAGGCTATTTTGGCGGACGATTCGACAGTATCGTTTCACGACTCGCTGATTTGTTGCTGGCATTCCCTTTCCTCATTTTTGCCATTGGTGTCATGGCTTTCCTCGGACCAGGTTTCACCAACCTGATATTGGCTCTAACATTCAAAGGTTGGGTCGAATTCTTCCGCCTTGTGCGCGGGGAAATGCTGGCAGAGAAGACCAAGGAATATGTCGAAGCGGCACGAGTCACAGGTCAGGGACATGTAGCGATCATGTTGAAGGAGATCCTGCCCAACATCATTCAATCCGTTTTCGTGTTGGGCACATTGCGCATGGGATACATGATCATCACCGAAGCCAGCTTAAGCTTTCTCGGTTTGGGCTTGCCGCCCAACATTCCAGCCTGGGGTTCAATGGTCGCCGCAGGACGTGACTCGTTGCTCGTGGCATGGTGGGTATCCACATTGCCAGGCTTGGCGATCCTGTTTTTGGTAATGGCGATCAATCTCTTTGGCGAAGGCTTGCGCGACATTCTCGACCCGCGTCTCAAATTGGAAGGCTGATTCTATGAATTCGAACACACCCTTATTGGAAGTTAACAAAATAAACTCTGTTTTTCCTTCGGGCGATAAGATCGTGCGTGCTGTGAATGACGTGAGCTTTACATTGAACGAAGGTGAGATCCTTGGCATCGTCGGCGAATCGGGATGCGGCAAGAGCACATTGTTGCTTTCTCTCTTGCGGCTTATCCGTTATCCCGGCAAAGTGGAAAGTGGAGAAATTCGTTTTCGCGGCAATGATCTTTTGCAAATGAGTAACAGTCAAATGCGAGCGATGCGCGGCAAGGAGATCGCCATGATCTTCCAGGATCCGCTCTCCACACTCAACCCCGCCTTCACCGTTGGAGAACAGATTCGCGAGTCGCTGCGGTTGCATAACATTGTTGGCAATAGTAACGCGCCGTGGCCCTTCGATCGCGTGCAGCGCGAGCAAGAGAAGCGACGTGTTCTGCAAATCATGGAAGAGGTCGGCATTCCATCACCGATGGATCGTTATGCATCCTATCCGCATCAATTCTCTGGCGGGATGCAGCAGCGAACGCTCATCGCAATTGCGCTGGCTTGCAACCCCAAATTGCTTCTCGCCGATGAACCCACCACCGCGCTAGATGTCACCATTCAGGCACAGATCATGAACCTGATGAAACAGATCAATCAAGATCGTGGCACAGCCATCATCCTCGTTACACACGATCTTGGCCTTGCCGCAGAGTTTTGTGATCGCATCGCGGTCATGTATGCAGGCCGCATCGTCGAGCAGGGCACGGTTGATGAGATCGTCGAAACACCCCAGCATCCCTACACACAAGGCTTGCTCAATTGTCGTCCGCGAATCGGTGAACGTCAGAAAACCATTCGCCCCATCGAAGGAAACGTCCCCAGCCTTGCCAACCTGCCGAACAGTTGCGCTTTTGCATCGCGTTGTTCGTTCGTAAAGGATGCCTGCAACGAAGGACCCATCCCGCTTTTTTTAACCGAGCCCGGTCATCTCAATCGCTGTTTGTTGACATCGGATTACAAACGTCTCCCCGAATGGGATTGGGACTCCTTAGTCGAACAGGAGCGTGCCCAATGACAACGCCTCAAACGACCCGCCCACTGGTTGCCGTCAAGGGAATGGTCAAACACTTCAACATTGCCCCCTCATTTCTTGCTCGGGCACTCGCCCGCATGGATGAAAAAGTTGTCCGCGCAGTGGATGGCGTGGACTTGGAGATTCAGCCCGGTGAAACACTCGGTCTCGTTGGTGAAAGCGGATGTGGCAAAACAACCCTCGGACGAGTCATGGTAAGGTTGGAAGAAGCAACAGATGGAGAGTTGCTATTCAAGGGGAACAAAGTGGAAGGCAATACGATCCTTGACGATAACAGTACAAAGCGCACCAAATACAATCACGCGGCACAAATCATTTTCCAGAATCCGTATTCATCGCTGAACCCGCGCAAGACGATCCGCGACATTATCGGCACGCCGTTAGGACAACGCGGAATCCGCAATCCGCATGAATTGGAAGCCAAGACGATTAACCTATTACAACGAGTCGGTTTACGCGAGGGGCAGATCGACCGTTACCCCCATCAGTTCTCCGGCGGACAACGTCAGCGGATCGGAATTGCCCGCGCGTTAGCGATGCAGCCCCAGTTCATCGTCGCGGATGAACCGGTCTCATCGCTGGATGTTTCCATTCAGGCGCAGGTCATCAATCTGTTGGAAGAGTTGCAGGAGGAATTCCATCTCACGTATCTCTTCATCTCACACGATTTGAGCGTAGTTAACTACATCAGTGACAGAGTCGCCGTGATGTATCTCGGTCACATCGTGGAAGAAGGCAAGACGGACGATCTCTTTGCGAATCCATTGCATCCCTACACCAAGGCGTTGCTCGCGGCCATCCCGCGTGTGAATAAGGCCAATCGCACAGAGCGGATCATTTTGCAGGGAACAGTCCCCAGTCCAATCGACCCGCCGTCAGGTTGTCCATTTCATCCAAGATGTTTTGCAAAAGTCGGGAAGATCTGCGAAGAGGAATATCCCCCATTCTTCAAAGTGGATGAACAAAAAGTTGCGTGTTGGATCTACGAAAGAAATTAGACATCAACCCGCATTTAATTTCTTCTCAACCTGAAACACACCTTCTACAACGGTCAGTTTGACCGAATGGATAAAATCGGGTAGATTATTTATTATGAAAACAAAACAGGGACTCTCATGTTTGGTGGCAACCGGTCATTTGGGTTATTCCCCGCTCCATCCTGAAACATTTTGGCAGGGACTGGAGATGTTTGACCCCAAAGCCGTGATCGCTGATTCCGGTAGTTGTGATATTGGGCCTGAACCTTTGGCATCGGGGAAAGCTTCGAGTTCGGCTGAGTGGCAAAAACACGATATTGAGATATTGCTGCTGGGAGCGCGTCAAAAAGGGATACCGTTAATCATCAGTTCGGCTAGTGACACCGGCACGAACAAAGGGGTTGACCAATATGCCCAGATCGTGCGTGCTCTGGTAACTGAGCACCGACTTGGACCGCTGAAGATGGGGCTGATTAAGCATGACATGAACCGAAACTTTCTCCGGGGTTTATTAAGAGATGGGAAGGTTGTCAGCGGGCTGGATGGTTTTCCGCGTTTGCAGCGGCGTGACATCGAACGGACAACCAACTTTGTTCCGGTAATGGGCGTGGAACCCATTATGAAATGCCTGACCGAGGAGCCGGATGTGATCATCACATCCCGCACGAGTGACTGCTGTCCGTTCGCTGCATTTGCCATGCATCATGGCTACAGTGCGGATTTGGCTTATTTCTGGGGAAAGGTGCTTGAGTGCGGGTCGTTCGTTGCGTATCCCAAAATGGTCAATCACACAGTTCTCGGAACCATCTATAAAGATAAAATTTCCGTGACAGCTATTCACGAAAACCAGCGGGTCACACCGACTTCCCTTCGTAAACATGCCGCTTATGAAAGAAGTTCATTTAAGGGAGAGGCAGTGGCTGGAGGGTATATTCACATCGGCGATATGGAAGCCGAAGAAGTGGATGAAAAGACCGCCGCAGCTTGGGGATCCCGATTTGAGCCGAGCCCAGCGTACATGGTCAAGATCGAGGGAGCCGGGTATGTGGGTCATAAAGCCGAGTATTTGGTCGGCATCCGCTCGCGGAGCTTTATCGAAAAATTGGGGGAGGTGGTTGCTCATACCCGCAAGGAACTCAAAAAATTTTATGAAGATGTTCCCTATGAACTCTACTTCTCATGGTATGGCATCAATGGGGTGTTGGGGGGCAGGGAACCGCAGAAAATGGATTCATCACATGAAGTGGGCTTATTGATCGAAGCAGTAGCCCCCCAGAAGGAACTAGCCATGGAGATCGCCAAGCTCACCGGCAGATTATTGCTCTTCACCCCGGTCTTGAGTGAGCGGGGTTCCGCCGGACGTGTGCAACTCCACAATGAAGAAGCAAGCTATTATGGCAAGGTTTATGAATGGACCATGAATCATATTATTGAGTTTGCCTCGGCCGAGGAAGCATCGGCTCATTTTCCGATCACATATGAGACGGTCAGGCCGTCATAGGGAGATAAATCATGGTGACATTAGGAACACTGACGAACGATATCCAGTCGAAAAATGCAGGGATCAATATGATCTGTTGCGATATTTTCTTTGACGATGGAGAGATTTTTAAGAAAGTACGCGATTCCGGCTCATTGACCCGGGAAAAGGTGGCCGCTTACTTCAATCTCGCCCCCGAACAGATCGTTGTTTTTGAAGAGGATGAGCGCTTCTTTGGTTACAAGATCACCATCCAACGCGCGCAAAGTGCGGGAGGTCCCTCTGAACGCGATCTCTACGGGACGGGGCTGTATGGTCCATTGTCCGAATATGAAATTGACATCGCTCCATAAGATTAGCGATGGCTGTGTGCGAATCATCAAAAAGTTACAATGCAAACTACAACTTTCCCAATTGCAAAAAAGAATATTTATCTCTTTCAAGGTGGTTTCGCAACCTTCGCGCGCATTTGGAAATACGCTCTCTAGATAAGGAGGTTGGCATTCTGCCTAACCAAATATGTCTGACAAAGCGCTTGCAGATATCCGCGTTGTTGACTTTTCTAGAGTGCTGGCTGGCCCATATTGCACCATGTTGTTAGCTGATCTTGGTGCTGATGTAATCAAGATTGAAAATCCCGTTGGTGGCGATGAAACACGCCAGTGGGGGCCGCCTTGGCTGGATGGGGAAAGTGCCAGGGCTTTCTTAAAGTCCTGTCAGACAACTTTGGCTTCCACCGATTCGGTCACTTTCACCGCGATACTCTCCAAAAACGCCAAGAAAAAGAAAGAAATTGTGGGTCTTGTGGT
>DATDAG010000553.1:0-12391 GCA_036525495.1 Anaerolineales bacterium | reverse complement strand
AATGTGCCGCTGGATGATCCAGTCACTTCCGCGTTTGTCGACAAAAAACTTTCCTTCATTTACTGTGGGGCAGGGTGCGCCATCAGGGTCATGGTGGCGGATCAGATTTCTGTGAACATAGGAGCCTTCCAGTTTGGATGCCCATTTCAAACCCGACTTCCATATACGTTTGTGCATGGATTCAAGTTTGGAAATTGTTTCCTCTGAAAGTGAATCCGATGTCACAAAAAGGAAGTCGATATCGCTGGTTTTGGGATTGAAGTCTCCGCTGGAGAGGGAGCCGTAAAGATACAAGCCGACGAATTGATCGCCAAGGATCTCTTTGGCACTGGAGAGAAGTATATCCAATATTTTATTGACATCGGGGTAGGGAGTAGGTTTCATAGTATTTGACCGTCTTTCACATGCCACACATCTGAGGCGAAGCGTTCAAGGAAGTAGCGGTCGTGGACGACAGCGAGAATTGTCCCGTTGAAGCTGGCGAGGGCTTCTTCGAAGCGGGCGCGTGAGGGAATATCCAGGTGATTGATTGGCTCGTCAAGTAGAAGGAAAGTGCAACCTTGCGCGACGAGCGTTCCCAACTGCAGGCGGGCACGTTCGCCAAACGAAAGGTCGGTTGTGGGACGAAGCGCGTCGTCGCCTTTGAAAAGGAAGTAATGCAAGAAGTTGCGGGCTTCAGTTTCATTGAACGAAGCGACATTTTGTACGGTTTGCAGAGCATTGAAATTGGGATTGAGAAATTCCTGCTCTTGCGCCATGTACCCGAGTTTAAAGGTCTGACCTAACTTCATTCTGCCCGCCAGTGGACTCAGTTTCCCCGCGATGGTGCGGAGCAAGGTTGTTTTGCTGGTTCCGTTTGCTCCTGCAAGACCGATCCGCTGCCCCGCGCGGATGTGAAGGTTGAGACTCTTGAGAAGCGTTTTGTCAGGTGCATAGCCAATTGACAGGTTGTCAGAGATCAATACATCCTTGGATTGATGTGTGGGCGCGCTGAAGTCCAGTTTCATTTTCCAATTCTGTTTTGGCTTTTCTTTGCGATCTTTATCCAGCGTATTTTCAATTCGTTTTTCGATCCGTAATGCGCGGCGGGCGGTATGTGTAGTACGATCTCCGAAGAAGCCTTTGGCGAATTTGTCGTTGGTATCGCCTTTGCCACCTTTTTTGAACTGGGAGATTCTTCTGAGATGCCGAGCGGCATTATGGAGTTTGCGCAACTCGATGATCTGATCTTGATACTCATCATATTGCTTCTCAAATTCCTTTTGCTTGAGGTCGAGATAGTTTGTATAATCGCCCGGATAGGATTTGATGTTGTGCGTAGACGGATCCAACTCAAGAATGGATGTAACGGTGTTATCCAAAAACGCCCGATCATGTGAGACAATGAGCGTTGCGCCCTGGAAACGATTGAGCCACTCTTCGAGCCATTCGAGCATTTCGATATCTAGATGGTTGGTGGGTTCGTCCAATAGAAGGAGATGGGGTTCTTCGAGCAGGACACGCGCCAGCATGAGGCGAGTCTTCTGTCCGCCACTGAGGTTTTTTACTGGGGTATCTGAAGGAATGTTGTTGAGTCCCAGTGGGGTGAGAACGCTGGGTGGCGGAGACTGAAGATTTGAGAATTGCAGGATTGCGGCATCGTAATTGTTTTGGAGGTGTGAGTCATTGGGGTTGGCGGATAGGGCTGAGGCAAGGGATACAATCTCAGATTCGAGTTCTGCTTGAGAAACAAGATTCAGGCTAAGGGTTGTCTGAAGCGTTTGTTCAAGGTCGAAGTCCATTCCTTGGGCGAGATATCCGATTCTGAGATTTAGGCGCGTCGAAACGACAGTCCCAGAATCGGGCTGCTTGATGCCAGCCAGGATGCGCACGAGGGTGGTTTTGCCGCAGCCGTTGGCGCCGATAAGGCCAACGCGCTCGCGGTGGCTGATGCTGAAGGAGATGTCTTGCAGGATGGGCTGAATGCCGTATGTTTTGTGGATGTGATGTGCGGTAAGCATGATGACCTGTAGTTGGTGGGGCGAGGGCGCGTCGCACTCCAGCGCCAGTTAAAACAAAAACCGAGGGCAAGCCTCGGCTGTTAAAAGGACGACAAAACATCGTCCCTGTAATCATTACAGCGGGTTAGTGCCCTGAAAATTCGTATGGGCTACAGATTGTCTGTCATTTCACTTTGCTCCTGGTAATTACGGACGAGCGGATTATATCATTGGTTTTGAACCAAAGTGTATTACCCTCCACATAGTCGAATAGATCATGTATGATCATAAGTATATTACGATATAGTATGAAAAGGATGACATTTGTCTATTGGATGACAATTTATAAAGTTGTATATTGTAAATAACCCAAATAAAAAAGGAGAATTGAAAATGACAATGAAAAATGTTTTTGTGATCGTTTTGACTGGATTTGCCCTGATCCTGTCTGCATGTGGAGGCGGCGGACCCACAACCGAGTTCGATGTGATCATGACCGATTTCAAATTCGAGCCGATGGAATTCACCGTTCCTGCCGGTCAGACCATCACGGTCAATGCCACAAATAACGGGGCGGTGGAACATGAGTTTGTCATCTTCAAACTTGGCACAGACGCCGGTGAGAAGTTCGGCGATGAAGACGAAGCGAATATCTATTGGGAAGTGGAAGTATTGCCCGGACAATCGGCAACTGAAACTTTCACTGCGCCAACCGAACCGGGTGTGTACTCTGTGACGTGCGGCATCGAAGGTCACCTCGAAGCGGGAATGAACGGTACTTTGACCGTCGTCGCGGGCGAGTAGCAGTTCTCCATTAGACATTGAACTCGGAGGCATTAGAACCTCCGAGTTCTTGTGTAAAATAGGGGTATGAAAAAACCTTTAATCACAAGTTTGAGCAATCCGCTCATCAAACAGGCGCGTGCCTTAAGTCAAAAGAAGACGCGGCGTGAGAGCGGATTATTCCTTGTGGAAGGCATCCATCACGTGGGGGAGGTTATTGAAGCTGAGTGGGATGTAGAGTATGTGCTGTATGCGCCTGATACATTGACCAGCAGTTTTGCGCATGACTTGATCTCACGTCTCGACTTCACGCCCCAGCCTGTCACGCCACAAGTGATGGAATCGCTAACTGACAAAGAAAACCCGCAAGGTATCCTTGCCATTGTCCGTCAGAAACAAACACGATTGAATGAAATCGGAATGACCAGGCGCATTGTCGCGCTTGTCTCTCCGCAAGACCCTGGCAACGTTGGCACCATCCTTCGCACAATGGACGCGGTCAATGCGGACGTACTGTTCCTGCTCGATGGCGGTGTGGAACTGTATCATCCCTCGGTTGTCCGTTCCAGCATGGGGACGTTGTTCTGGAAGCCGGTCGTGCAGGCATCCTTCGATGAGTTCGTTCACTGGGCGCGTAATGGAACATGCCAGTTGATCGGCACATCGGCACATGGCGATGTTGAATACAAGAAGTTTGTCCCTCATATTCCGTGGGCGTTGATTTTGGGCAAGGAGCAAAAAGGGCTTTCTGCTGAGCAGACAAAAATTTGTGATGTCACTGTTTCATTGCCAATGAAGGGACGGATCAGTTCATTGAACCTGTCCGTTGCGGCGGGGGTGTTGTTGTATCAATTTGCAGGATGATTTTGCGTAAACGGACCCTCTCGAAGGTTATGGTCGCTCATTCTCCGGGGACACTTAAACAAACAGGACACAGCTTGGGCTGTGTCCCGGGTTTATTGTAAGAGTATCAGGTTCATCCTGAGCGGAAAGGGCAGGGTGGGATGAAACGTTAGAAATCGTCGTCGTCTTCTTCCCATAGATCGTCATCTTCTTCTTCCTCTTCGTCCCATTCAGTATCCTCTTCTTCATCCCATTCCGCTTCCGCCTCCTCGGATGGGGAGTAGGTATTACAGCCGGTATCTGGGTCGATCTCCACCGCCGCAGCGCTGCAATAACCTTCGTCTATAAATACACAATCTAAGTAATGGCATTTGATGCGGGGCATTCATTCCTCCTGATGGAATTAGGGTTGTCGTACCATGCGAATGGTCGAAAGGATAAAGATCAAGGTCATGGTCACCTGCGAAGCGATGCAGAACGGACAGTACGCTTTTATGAGCGCAATCTCCACATAGACCAGCCAAACCGTAAAGAAGAAACCGATCAACGTTATGCCGAACAGCATCATGCTTCCGTTCGAATTGAAGAAATCGTTCCTGCGCTCGAGCCAGTGAATGCCAATGATGGCGGCATACCCAAGTATGCCGATCAACGCAACAGGGATGCCATTCACTTCCGAATATCTGCTTGCGTTGACGATGGAGCAGTCCTTCGAGCCGACGCACATATTATCATTGGCTGTGATCTTGTAAACGGTCATATAGATCGAGACCAGTAACCCCAGGATGGCAAGTGCAACGGTGAATTGTGTAAGGCGTTTGTCCATGGTTCCTCATAATAGCCAGGCATTGACCTCCTGACCAGCAGGCACGCATTTTACACCAGCGGGGATAATTAGTAAAGCATTCGCTTGTACCAACG
Source organism: Anaerolineales bacterium (assembly GCA_036525495.1). Classification (GTDB taxonomy): domain Bacteria; phylum Chloroflexota; class Anaerolineae; order Anaerolineales; family Villigracilaceae; genus Defluviilinea. The sequence continues at coordinate 7,865 of DATDAG010000553.1, read as the reverse complement.
ATAATAAATTTCCCGAGCCTTGATGCCCTGTCAATCTTGCGACGTATTGACCGTCCTCTTCACGGATGACGGCGCGCAGAAAACTCTCACGCCCATCGGATAGGATCTCCGCCTCGCTTCTCACGCGGACGCTTCGACGCGGTTCAGCGCGGGCCTTTGATCTGTCTCCGTCCGAGGAGCCGCCCAGCCTGCCAATGGCGTCGCGTACAAAGACCTCAAACCCCACGAACGCTGAAACAGGATTGCCCGGCAGTCCAATGAAGGGAATATTCCTGTATTCACCAAAAGCAAGCGGCTTGCCCGGCCGCATGTTCACGCGCCAGAAGTTCAAACTGCCATTCGACTCGACCACATCCTTGACATAATCGAACGCACCGACGCTCACACCCGCCGAGGAGAGGATCAAGTCGGCGTTGAGGATGACCGCCTGCTCGATCAATCCCTGCACAGATTCGCGCGAATCTTTTGCGATGCCGAGCCGCAACACTTCTGCACCCGTGCTTTCCACGAGCGATGCGAGCATGTACGAGTTCGAGTCGCGGATCTTGCCCGATTCAAGCGGAGCGCCTGCCTCAAGCAGTTCATCCCCTGAGGAGATCAGGGCAACCAGAGGTCTTTTATACACTTCCACTTCCGGGAAGCCAAGCATCGCCAGCAGGCCAACATCCTGCGGCTTGAGAGCGTTTCCTTTGTTGAGTACGGTATCACCGGCGTGCACATCCATGCCGCGCAGGCGGACATTGTCACCCTGATTGACGATCTTTTCGATGGAAACGGTTTGGGGAGCGGGTGTACCGGGTGAGCGGTCGTTGAAGTCTGTATCTTCGACCGGGACGACTGCGTCCGCGCCTTTGGGCATTTGCGCGCCGGTCATAATGCGCGCGGCTTGACCGGGCGCGAGGGAAACTGTCGGGGTAGTGCCAGCCGGTACATCGGCAACTACGCGCAAGGTCACGCGTGAGGCGGGAGCGGCATTTATGGTGTCCGCAGCTCGGATGGCGAACCCGTCCATTGAGGAGTTGTCGAAGAGGGGCAGGTCATCCGCCGCGGCAATGTCCACTCCCAGTACGCGGTTCACGCTGGCGGTGAGTGGAATGGTTTCGGTTTCCACGGGCTTGAAGCGGGAGAAAATTCTTTCTCTTGCCTGGTCAACGCTCAATAATGACATGATGGATCATCCTATGATAACAAATTGCCAATCTAAAATCGTTATTCCAAATCACCCAGGTCTGATGCGGTGTGCTTCGAGGACATTGGGGAGATTTTCAATGCGTGTAAGGATGCGGCTGAGTTGGTCGAGATTTTTTACCTCTACGATCAAATTGAGGTCAGCAAGCGTCCGGTTGAAGTTGACGGAGACATCCGCGATGTTCACGCCTTCGCCATCGAGCAGGGTCGAGATGTCGCCCATCAAGCCCTGGCGGTCGTAGGCTTTGACCTTGATCGGTATCGGATATGTGCGTTCCACTTTGCCCCAGTCAACTTGCAGGAGGCGTTCCTTGTCTTTCAGGCGCAGGATGTTCGGGCAATCCTGTCTGTGGATGGTTGCGCCGCGTCCGCGTGTGATGTAGCCTACGATCTGGTCGCCGGGCATGGGTGTACAGCATCTTGCCATTTGAGAAAGCAATCCTTTCAATCCGACGACATCGATCGAATCTGTGCTTGTGGTTTCCTTGACCTGCGTTCCTGCCACGAGCACATCTGTGCTTTCTTCTGTCTCTGCAAAACGGCGGATCACGCGGCTGATCGAAAGGTCACCGCAACCCAGCGCGATGAATAATTCATCCGGTGTTTTGAATCCCATTTCGCGCGCCATCGTCTCGAAGTTCATTTCGGAAATGCCGAGCCGTTGCAGTTCGTGTTCGAGCGTAGCGCGTCCCTGGGCGAGGTTCTGCTCGACTTCCTGTTTCTTGAACCAGACCTTGATCTTGGATCGGGCGCGCTGTGTTTTTACGAGCCCCAGATTTGGATTGAGCCAATCCCTGCTTGGACCGCCCCGCTTCGCTGTCAGGACTTCGACCTGGTCACCGGTTTTCAATTCCTGATACAACGGGACAAGTTTCCCGTTCACGCGCGCGCCGCGGCAACGGTGACCGATGTCGGTATGGACGTGGTAGGCAAAGTCAATTGGCGTGGAGCCAGCCGAAAGGTCAATGATGTCGCCGCGCGGGGTGAAGATGTAGACGCGATCCTGGAAGACATCGGTTTTCATGCCCTCCACGAATTCCTGCGCGTCGTTCACTTCCGACCGCCATTCCATCATGCTGCGTAGCCAGTTGATGCGGTCTTCGTAGACCTTGTTCGATGTGCGTCCGCCCTCTTTATAGCGCCAATGGGATGCGATACCGTATTCCGCGTTCAGGTGCATCTCCGATGTGCGTATCTGCACTTCGAGGGGTCGCTTGTCGTCATAGATCACAGCCGTATGAAGCGACTGGTAGAAGTTGTCTTTCGGGGCGGCGATGTAATCATCGAACTCGCCGGGGATGGGTCGCCAATGAGTGTGGATCACGCCCAGCGCGGCATAGCAAGAGGGAATATCCGGGACAATAAGTCGGACTGCGCGCACATCACGCACGAGGTCGAACGGTTTCCCTTTCTTTGTCATTTTCTTGTAAATGGAATAGATGTGTTTGGGTCGCCCGGTGATCTCGGACTGGATATTGTGTTTGGCGAGAAGGCTGACAAGGTTTTCCTTGATGATCTCGATCTTTGCCTCGCGGTCTGGGCGTTTTTCGTTGAGTTGGTTCGCGATCTCCTTGTATTTTGCCGGGTTGACGTACCGGAAGCCTAGGTCTTCCAACTCCCATTTGATCTGCCAGATACCGAGGCGGTTGGCAAGCGGGGCAAAAATATCCATGGTCTCTTTTGCGATCCGCTTTCGTTTTCCATCGGGCGCGTGGTGAAGCGTGCGCATGTTGTGCAGGCGATCTGCCAGTTTGATCAACACCACGCGCACATCGTCGCCCATGGCGAGGAAGGTTTTACGCAAGGTTTCAGATTTTAAGTCTTGTTTTCGTTGCTTGGGATGTTCCGGTTCATCCGTCGGCTTCGATCCATTACCGTCGTTGCTGTTTGCATGCTGATCGCCGCGTGAGACGCGCGGCAGTTTAGTAAGTTTAGTCACACCGTTTACAAGATTGGCGACTGTATCGCCAAAATCGCGGCGAATGTCTTCGAGCGTGATGGAGGTGTCTTCGACGGTATCGTGCAAGAGTCCTGCGGTGACAACTTCCGGTGGCACGCGCAAATCAGCCAGAATACTAGCCACCGCTATACAATGATTAATATACGGTTCCCCGGAGTGGCGATTTTGCCCGCGATGCGCCTCTTCCGCGATCCGATAGGCGCGCTGGACCAACTCCCGGTCTGCGAGCGTATAATGCTCGGGGAGTTGTTCGATCAGTTTTTCGGGCGGAATTGCTTTCGTTAATTCTTTCATTCTGGATTATTGTACTACGCAGATAAAAAACAAATCAGCCCTTCTTATCCATGAAGGCTGATTTGGAAATGGTTTTGTGATGAAACAGATTTGTTACAGGGTTTTCAGGAGAGCCTGACGGCTGTTGCGCAGGCGGTCTGATATGATGGAGGAGATGCGGAGCATGATCTTGTAACCGGCTTCAGGGTGTCTATCAAGAATCGGTATGAACTTATCCGAGGGGATGGCGACGAGTTCGGTGTCCTCCTCACAGAATGCGGAGGCAGTGTAATGGTTTGGAGCGACAACGCCGGACCAGCCCAGTGTTTGGTGTGGGCGGTTGACAAAAGAAACAGTGACAGAATCAGGCCGTGATGTAAGGTTGACGCGCAGGGCAATGCTTCCGCTGACGAGCAGGTGCAGTTTATCCGCCTTGTCGCCTTCACGGAAAACATAGTCGCCTTTTTTCACTTTGATCGTTTCGCTGACGGCGGCAAACTCGTTCAAGGTATCCTTGCTGATCTCCTTGAATAAATCGAACTCTGCCAGAATTTCCGGTGTCATCATAACTTCCTCCAAAGCGGTAAAATTTAGTAAATTCAGTATAGCACGGATGTGAATATGACCACTGTGAATAACGTCACCCGTTTTTTGGACGCTCGTAAGGTTTCTTATACCGTCTTTGAAACGCCGCCGGAGAAATTAAGCGCGCTGGAAGTGGCGCATCTTCTCGACGTTGAGCCTGCTTCTGTTTTCAAGACCATTGTCGTTGTCCGTGAAAAACTGACATCATCCCTGAAGGGAAAGAAACCATTACTGATCGTCCTGCCGGGTCCATCGAATGTGGATCTGAAATTACTGGCTTCATTCCTGGGGGAAAAGAAGGTTTATTTGCCAAGCGAACGCGAAGCAGAGCAATTGACCGGTTCGCAGGCAGGTGGTATTTCGCCACTGGCATTGATCAACAAGGGCTTTCAGGTGGTAATCGATTCTTCCGCCAAAGACCATGCAGAGATACACGTCTCCGGCGGGCAAAGAGGGTTGAATATCCGTTTATCCCCGAACGATCTCGCCAAGTTGACGAACGCTCGTTTTGCAGTTGTATGTTCAAATTTATGAAATTTTTACCACGCCTGAAGAAATTCTTTGCTATAATGATTATTAAGATAACGAAAGGAGGTGGATGAAGAGATCTAAACGTGATATAGCTGATTTCAAGTAAGTGTGTCTATCAACCAAATTTCTCTATAAGGAGGAGAATATGCGTAAGTTATTTGCAATAACGGGGATATTGATAATTATGAGCCTTGTGCTTGCCGCTTGTGGTGGTGCCACGCCTGCACCAGCACCGTCTGGTGGAGAACCCGAAGTCGTTACTGTCGTCGAGACGGTTGTCGTTGAAATGCCTGGCGAGACTGTAATCACCCAGCCTCAGGGCTATGGAACGATCCTTGCCCGTGTGAAAGAGCGCGGCAAACTCGTCTGTGGCGGACGAACCGACCTGCTTGGGTTTGGGTATCTTGATGATAACGGAAATAACATCGGTTTCGATATCGAAATTTGTCATGCAGTTGCAGCTGCTGTCCTGGGTGATGCAAGTGCAGTCGAGGTTGTACCGTTGACCGCTGCTGATCGTGGTCCAGCCCTTCAGACGGGTGAAGTGGACCTGCTCTCGCGAAACGTGACATGGAACACGAAGAGAGAAGCAGAGTGGGGTAACTTTACTGTCACGATGTTCTTTGATGGTCAAACATTCATTGTAGGTGCCGATAGCGGCATCGAGACCTTGCAAGATATGAATGGCGCAACGGTCTGTGTAACCACCGGCACGACCACTGAAAAGAATCTTGCCTCGGCCTTTGCCGATGCTGGTTTATCGTACGAAGCGGTCACCTTTGAAGATACGGCCTCTGTGTATAGTGCGTACGATGAAGGTCGTTGTGACGTGGCGACGAGTGATGCCTCGCAACTGGCGGCAATCCAGGTCGGGCTGGCTGATCCTTCCGCTCACAAAATCCTCGACTTTAGGATCTCGAAGGAATACCTGACGCCCGGAGTTCCTGCCGGTGATGATCAATGGACTGATATCGTTAAGACCGTGCTGTGGTCCTTGATTGCCGCGGAAGAATTCGGTATCACCTCCGCGAATGTCGAAGCGATGAAAGCAAGCCCGAATGGCGCCGTGCGAACGATTCTCGGCGCTGAAGGTGATTGGGGTTATTCCCAACTAGGTCTGGATGCCTCCGCACTTGCCAATACTATCTCAGCAGTAGGCAATTACGGTGAGATTTATAACAAATACTTCGGACCCAATGGGATCGCCTTTACGCTCGAACGCGGACCAAATAATCTCGGTATCAACGGCGGATGGCTCGTAGCGCCTGCGATCCAGTAATCTGAGTTTCAATCATCTATGTGCGCAGTCCAGACAGGACTGCGCACATAGAACATACAACCGGTTCAAATCATGGCGATAAATATCCAGCAAACTGAAAAAATCCCTGTCTGGCGCGATGAACGTTACCTGAGTGCTGCGGCGCAGATCGTTTCGTCTGTGGTCATCCTTGGGTTGTTGTATTGGCTGGGAAAGAACTTTATCGAGATCACGGCGCAGCGGGGAATATCGCTTTCCTATCAGTTCCTAAGCGAGCCTGCCGGTTTTCCCATATCTGAGTCCTTCATCCCTTACGAACCAACGATGTCTTTCGGTCGGGCTTTCTTGGTTGGACTCGTAAACACATTGGTCCTATCCATTGTCGGAATCGTTCTTGCAACGATCCTGGGATTTATCGTCGGGTTGGCGCGGCTCTCGTCAAGTTGGTTGTTCAATCGCCTTGCGGTCGCATTCATCGAATTTCATCGTAACATCCCTTTGCTGGTGCTTTTGTTTCTTTGGTATTTTGCAGTATTCAATCGGCTGCCTCCTGTCAAGGAAAGCATGGTTCTGCCGGGTCCGATCTATATGAACCTGAGGGGCTTATACCTCACCTGGCCCCGCCTGACAGAAACGGGAAATATATTCATCGGGTTTTTGATTGCTGGCGGTATTCTTGCCGTCCTGGCTTGGTCTATCCTCATACGAATCCGTGAACGGACTGGGCGCGAGACTTATTATGCACCCGTCTCAATTGGGATATTGATCATCCTGCCCGTGATCGGCTGGTTTGCCTCAGGTGGAACGCCTCTCTGGCTCGATGTGCCAACCCTTCAAGGATTCAACTATAAGAATGGTCTGCGTCTAACGCCTGAATTTGGAGCGATGCTAGTGGGTCTTACAACGTATACGGCCGCGTTCATCGCTGAGGTGGTCCGTGGAGGTATCCAGGCTGTCCATCGCGGCCAAACTGAGGCGGCGAAAGCCGTCGGTCTAAAAAACTCACAAGTCCTCAGGCTGATCGTGATTCCCCAGGCAATGAGAGTCATCATCCCGCCGCTGATCAGCCAGTATCTGAATTTGACGAAAAATTCAAGTCTTGCGCTTGCCATCGGGTATCAAGACCTGTTTGCAGTCGGCAAGGTGACGATTAATCAGGCTGGTCGTGCGGTGCCTGTATTTATTATGGTTATGGTAACCTACCTGTTTCTCAGTTTGTTCACATCGTTCTTCCTGAACCTCTATAATCGCCGCATTCAATTTGTTGAAAGGTGAGCATGACATTCCCTTCCGAAACATTACCCCCACCAGATCCTCCGGGCCTGATAACATGGATGAAGAAGAACCTTTTTAGCGATTGGTTCAATTCTGTGCTCACACTCTTGTCCATTGTAATCATCTACTATTCCGTTGTAGGGTTTGTCACATGGATCTTCACGACTGCCGATTGGCGTCCTGTTCTTGGCGCGCCTCTTTTATATCTGATCGGTCAATATTCGCGTGAAGAGTTGTGGCGCCCTGGTCTTAGTCTGTGGCTGTTGACTTTCCTGATCGGGATGTCATGGGGAGTGTGGGGGAGATATATAAAAGCTTTTGCCATTTTTCTCGCCATTCTGCTTGGTTTTTCTGCCATTGTCCCGTTGGAGGCGGAAACGATCACATTTGGTGTGCGGGTTGCTTTTTTCGTGAATCCGATACTGATATATCTGGGATACCTTTTGGGCAAGAGTCGTTTTGTGAAAAGCTCACATGTGACAACGATATGGTTGTTCGTCTCTATTATGATTGTTCTTGTCATTCTCCCCGGATTCGTCGGCAGTTCACTGCTCCCCAAGGTCGAAACGACCGCTTGGGGAGGATTGCTGGTCACTTTGTTGCTTGCAGTGGGCGGAATTGTTCTGTCATTTCCAATTGGTGTGTTGTTGGCGCTCGGAAGAAGGTCATCCTTGCCGGTGGTCAAGATATTCTCAATTTTGTTTATTGAGGTCGTCCGCGGCGTTCCCTTGATAACGATCCTGTTCATGTTTTCCATCATCCTCGCACTGTTCCTGCCCGCGGAATCGCGGATTG
>DATDAG010000552.1:0-4214 GCA_036525495.1 Anaerolineales bacterium | reverse complement strand
GAGTTTGTCGCGCCGATGTTATCAGATCGAAATCCGTTCAATCGTTGGGTTGCCCTGGGGCGACCAGACCTGTATGATAAAGCCAGAGAAAAAGTGGAAGAAATATTATCCCGTCCGCAGAATAATCCCCTGTCAGCTGGTGTTGTAGGAAAACTGGAGTCCATCATACAAAAGGTGGAAAGGGTATAACTGGCGGGAAATTTTATCGATCTCCTTTTGCCGTCAAGTTATCGGAAAGGGGAGCGGCAAAGGTATTGATAGTTACGATCACTTCATGATATAAACCATATTGAATCAAGAGTGACACTAGCAAATAGTAATATTAAGTATTCACAGCTTTTCGGGTTTCGTGTCGTTCTGGGGTTTGTGGAGGGAGCATCATGCAAATGGAGCAGCGGAAACCAGGCGAACTTTCTCGTTTCCGCATATTGACAGAGATCAGCCAGCAGATCACATCCATCTTGGAAATCAACGAACTGCTGGCCCAAGTGGTAAGGCTCATCCAGCGGACCTTCAATTACTATCATGTGGGAATCGGATTGATCGAAGGTGATGAGGTGGTCTATCACGTGGGGGCAGGGGCGCTTTGGGATGATCCGGATTTCGAGTTCAAACCCAGCAGATTGAAAGTTGGCAAGGAAGGGCTGACAGGCTGGGTTGCGTACACCGGAACACCGGAATTGGTGCCGGATGTAACGCGTGATCCCCATTATGTCTGGATGCAGGGGAGTTTAACGAAGTCGGAACTTATGGTTCCAATCAACGTAAAGGGGAAAACGATAGGCGTGCTGGACGTCCAAAGCGAACATGAGAATGATTTCGAGCCGTCTGACCAGGAACTTATGCAGGCAATTGCCAGCCAGGCGGGTGTTGCCATTGAGAATGCACGTCTCTTTGCTGAAACCCAACGCCTGCTCGAAGAGACTGAGGAACGCAACTCCGAACTTTCCGTCATCAACAGCATGCAACTGGGGCTTGCCTCCATATTGGATTTGAAGGGTATCTATGAACTGGTGGGTGAAAAACTGCGCAGGATATTCGGTGTACATGGTATTGTGATCTATTCTTTCGACCATGAACGTAAGCTGGTTATTGACGAGTATACCCATGAAAAAGGAAAGCGATACGAAGTCTCACCGCTGAAAATGACCCCTCTGCACGAGATGATTATCCGTACAGGCGAGACCATTTTTGTCCAAGAAAACACAAGGAAGTTCTTCGATGAAAACAAACATGCCATGCCCGCGGGGGAAATGCCTCGTTCATTTATCATGGTTCCCTTCAAAACACAGGGCAGGGTGGCTGGTGTGATTGGCCTGTTCGATATCGACAAGGAATTTGCGTTCACTGAATCTGATGTCCGCCTGATGGAGACCCTCACCAATTCGATGGTTGTGGCTCTTGAAAGCGCCCGCCTCTTTGCATTGACACAACACCGCGCCGAACAGTTCCGCGTTCTCACCGAGGTCAGCCAGCACATTATTTCCCTTGCCAGTGTGGATGAACTTCTGAACAGGATTGCCCAACTCGTGAAGAATGCCTTCGGGTATATTCATGTTGGGATCGGTCTGGTCGAAGGCGACCAGGTGGTTTCGAAAGCCGAAGTCGGCGCCTTCGAAGAAATATACCGTGCAAGTTCCATCCCTTTGGGAGAGGGGATTTGGGGCAGGGCCGCGCAGGATGGAACTTCCATTTTGTCCGACAAGGTCAATGGGGAACATCATCACAAGTACATGCGTGACATTGGCATCCATTCACATTTATGTGTTCCCCTCAGAATCAAGGAAAAAGTGATCGGCGTTATCAGCGCCGCTAGCGACCGTGAAAATGCGTTCACTCAAAGCGACGAGAACATTCTGCAGACCTTATCCAACCAGGTCAGCGTTGCCATCGACAACGCACGGCTCTTTGCAGAGACCCAGCACCTGCTCAAAGTGACCGAACAACGAGCCAACGAACTTACCGTTATCAATAATGTCCAACAAGGGCTCGCATCGAAGCTCGATGTTCAGTCCATATATGAACTTATCGGGAATACCTTCCATACTTTTTTCAATGCCCAGGTGGTGATGATCTCAACTTACGACCCAAAGTCCAACACGGTTGAACATCGTTATTCCATTGAGCGCGGTCAGCGCGTGTATTCACCGGGGATGCACCCGCCGGGCGGCATTCGTTCGCAGATCATCCGCATGAAGCAACCTGTGCTGGTCAACGTCAACGTTGCGGAGGAGGCAATGCGTCTCGGACAACCGACATTGCCAGGCACAACCACACCAAAATCCTGGTTGGGTGTTCCCATATTGGAAAACGGCGAGGTGACCTGCATTCTCAGCGTGCAGAATCTGGATCAGGAAAATGCGTTCAACGAAGCTGATATACGCCTGTTGGAAACATTTGCCGCTTCGATGAGCATCGCCCTCGAAAATGCCCGCCTCTATGAACGGGCGCGTCACCTGGCGGTTTTGGATGAGAGGCAACGGCTCGCGCGTGAACTGCACGACTCGGTTACCCAGTCCCTGTACGGGATCAGTCTGTACGCGCAGGCGGCATCCGGCAATATCAACGCAAACCAGATCGAACAGGTGCGTGAATATATTGAGGATATCCAGAACACTGCCCAGGAATCGCTGGCGGATATGCGGTTACTTATCTATGAGTTGAAGCCTCCGATCCTTGCCAGGGAGGGGCTGGTTGCCGCTCTTCAAAACCGTCTGATCTCGGTGGAGGACAGGGCGCGCATCAAATCCAGGCTCGAGACGAACCTGTCTGGGAGGCTCCCGGCTGAGGTCGAAGAGAGCATCTATCAGATTACGCGGGAGGCGCTCAACAACATCATCAAGCACGCCAGGGCGAAGAATATCTCGATTCGCATCCAACAGGAGGCCGAATCCATCCAGGTGGAAATCTCGGACGATGGCATCGGGTTCGAGCCGGAGAAGGCGCGTCGCGAGGGGCGCCTCGGGCTGGTCAATATGATGGAGTGTGCACAATCTCAAGGCTGGAAATTGGACATCGAAAGCAGTTCAGGAAATGGGACGCGTGTAAAAGTGGAGATTGAAAAAATATGAACGAGAATCAGATCATCAAGATCCTGGTCGTGGATGACCATGCCATCATTCGAAAGGGAATTAGAGCGGTATTGGACCTGGTGCCAGATATTGAACTGGCGGGCGAGGCGGAGAACGGTTTGCAGGCTGTTGAACTGGAAAAAAAAATAAACCCGGATGTGATCCTGATGGATTTAATGATGCCCGAAATGGATGGTATTGCTGCCATCAAGGAGATCAAAAAGCAACAGCCCAAAGCCCGCATCCTTGTGCTGACAAATTTTGCCGGAGAGGAGATGATCTTTCCGGCGATCAAAGCAGGGGCGGTCGGGTATCACTTGAAGGATTCAAGCCCGGAGACGTTGATAGAAGCGATCCGGCAGGTCAGTCAGGGGGTGGCGTCATTGCATCCGAATATCGCAAAGAAAGTGCTGGACGAACTCCACAATGCCGGGAAGCAAAAGTTGTCCGAAGAGCCGCTGACACAACGCGAATTGGAGGTGCTGAGGCAGATAGCACAAGGGCATGAGAACAAGGAGATCGCCGACGAACTGGTGATCAGTGAGGCGACAGTGCGAACACACGTCAGCAATATTCTGGGGAAACTCCACCTTGCAAGCCGCACCCAGGCGGCTTTGTATGCACTCCGGGAGGGGCTTGCAAGCCTCGACGAGTAGGGGATGCATCCACTTTTTGCGTAGAACAGAATAAGAAATTTTGAGGAAAAGACCGTCAAAAAACGGTCTTTTGGTTTACGCGAATGTCCACCCCGGACCGATGCGCTGGAAGCCATTCTTTGTTATTCTATAGCCAAGCACCGGGACCGCCGGTACTTGCTGGGTTGCAGAAGCATCAATCTTTGTAAGAATGGAGGCACAAATGGCTACCCTGACCCAAAACTACAGACCCAATGTTTTGCGCATTGCCTTTGCAAGGAAACGCGATGCACTCATTGAGAGGCTGATGCCGCGCCGCTGTATGGTTGTTTCGGTCGGCATGATCGTTGCAGGCATTGGCATTCCCGCCCTGATGGCATTCGATCTTCTGCCTATCAGTTTACTACTGGGATTTGTAGGCTTCGCCCTGGCTGCAGTGGGAGGCGTTCTGGCGCTTGTCTATTGCGGAGAGCTGTAAGGGCAACCGAAATCCAGGAAGCATGGAAGG
>DATDAG010000551.1:0-4924 GCA_036525495.1 Anaerolineales bacterium | reverse complement strand
TGATCCAGTCTGTTGAAAAAGCCATGTCTGTTCTGGCTTTTCAGGCGGAGGAGATCCTGCGTTTGATGGGACTCTATACACAGCAACTCGCTGCTTCTCAAACCGCGTAATTTGTTCCAAATCATTTTCTTAACATCTATAATATTGAAAAGGGGATAACTTCGCTGCCCTTGCAACAACAACTAAAACGCGATTTCCCCGATCTGCTCGAAATTGATATCGAACAACTCCTCCGCTTCCATCTCGACCTCGGCCGCGTTCATATCTCCCGCGCGGACGCCTCTATCGCAGTAGGATCTATAAGGGCAATAACTGCATTTCGTGCGGTCATCAGTAAGCGGGTAGGAGGATGCGTTCTGAATCTCATCCGCAAGTTTCTCTAATGTATCCCAATCCCGTTTATATTGCGCGGATGAATATTTGAAGCGTGCAGGCTCGTTCGGGAAATTTGCGAACCAGTAGACCATCTCGATCTGTTCTGGTTCGAATGATGTCCTGCCGTTGAGATGTGCCCCCGCATGGACGAGCAGCGCGCGATACACGCGCGTTTGCATCCGTGCTGCCAGCCATTCGTTACGCGGGCGTTTGCGATAAGTCTTCCAATCATAGATGGTGGCTTTACCGTTCTCGATGGCGATGAGATCGTACTTGGCGAGAATGCGGAAGTCCTTGAGCGGAGCGGATAGGGTCGCTTCGGGAAGTAGATTTCCGAGGGCTTTACCTTGCACCCCTGAAGCGGAGCGTAGAGGGGTGAGACCTCGGAGGTCTGGAGTGGCAAGAAAATTCTCCCACCACCTCTGCAAATCGACGGTATTCGCGATCTTCGTGATCTGCTCCGCAGGGACGCCGACCAGATACTGCTGAACCATGCGATGGAAATACGCGCCTTGCTGCTGGTGTTTCTCGTTTTCCAGCGTCGGCTCGGACTCAACCGCAGGATACGACAGTCGTTCGAGATAGCGCAGTTGGAAGCGCTTCGCGCAGTCAATGTAATCTTGCAGGGAGGATTGGGAGAGGGTGGTAAATTGCATGTCAGTTACCAGTATTCAGTAAACCGTAATAGGTGCAACAAGATTATAGCCTAACTAATCGCTGATTACTTCCCGTTTCTCTCCTTCGCCGCCTTGATGAGCCCCGCAAACAACGGATGGGGCTTCATCGGGCGCGAGAGAAATTCAGGGTGGAACTGACTCGCCACCATGAAAGGATGGTCTTTGATCTCAGCGATCTCCACCAGTTTGCCGTCGGGGGACATCCCCGAGAAGACCATGCCACCTTTCTCGAAATCCTCTTTGAATCGATTGTTGAACTCGAAACGGTGGCGGTGACGTTCTTCAACACTTTCCACACCATATGCTTCAGCAGCTTTGCTTCCCTTTTGTAACTCACATGGATATAAGCCGAGTCTCATCGTCCCGCCCATATCGGTGATCGAGCGCTGGTCGAGCATCAGGTCGATGACGGGGTATTCTGTGGCGCGGTCGAATTCGGATGAGTTGGCGTCTTCATGGTTTAACACGCCGCGCGCGAAGTCAATGCACATCACCTGCATCCCCAAACATAGACCGAGATACGGCACCTTCTTCTCCCGTGCATAGCGCGCCGCCATGATCTTGCCCTCGATGCCGCGCGAGCCGAACCCGCCAGGGACGATGATCGCGTCTGAATTTTGGATGATCTCCCAGCCCTTGTCTTTTTCCAGGTCTGCAGAATGCACCCAGCCGATCTCCACTTCCACGTCGTTGGCGAGCGCGGCGTGTTTTAACGCCTCCCGCACGGACATGTACGCGTCCTGCAATTCGACATATTTACCCACCAACGCCACTTTCACAGACGGCTTCTCCTTGCGCACACGTTCCACCAGTTTTTCCCAGGGTTTCATGTCGGGTTTGCGTGTGGCTTTCAACCCCAATTGCTTGACGAGATAATCCCCTACACCTGCGCGATCCAACAATAATGGGATTTCGTACAGCACATCGCTTGTCATCATGGGGACAACCGCTTGCTTCTCCACATCGCAGAATAACGCAATCTTGTCGCATAAGTCTCTGTCCATGGCGTGATCGGAGCGGGCGATGATCATGTTCGGCGATATGCCTATTGAGCGCATTGCCGCAACCGAATGTTGTGTCGGCTTGGTCTTGATCTCGCCCGTCGCGCCGATATGTGGAAGCCACGTCACATGGATGAAGTAGGCGTTCTCACGCCCAACCTCATTACGGAGCTGTCTCAACGCCTCGAGAAATGGCTGTGACTCGATATCGCCGATCGTTCCGCCAATCTCAGCGATGACCACATCTGCCCCTGTCTCTTTGCCAATGGACGCCACGCGCCTTTTGATCTCGTTCGTGATATGCGGGATGACCTGTATCGTCCCGCCCAAAAAATCGCCGCGGCGTTCCTTGCTGATGATCTCTGCGTAGATCTGTCCGCTGGTGAAGTTGGAAGAGCGGCTGAGGCGGATGTCAATGAATCTTTCGTAGTGACCCAGGTCCAGATCCGTTTCTGCGCCGTCATCGAGGACGTACACCTCTCCGTGTTGATACGGACTCATCGTGCCGGGATCCACGTTGATATACGGATCCAGTTTTTGCACTGCCACCTTGAACCCGCGTTCCTTGAGCAGGAGTCCCGTTGCCGCGGCAGTCACGCCCTTGCCAACCGAAGAAACAACACCGCCTGTATAAAATAAATATTTTGTCGTCATAATTCACCTCATAATATTTGTCATTGCTAGACTGCGACAGCAGCTGAAGCAATCTCCAACATCATGAGGAGATTATTTTCCGAAGGTCGCATTAAAAGCGATGGGGAGGGCGTTGAAGCCCTCCCCATCGGGGATTACTTATTGTGATCGTTCAGGTTTCGTATTGGTTTCATCCGACCAGCTTGGTGAGATCTTCGGCGGCGCGGCGCATCTCGAGGAAGATCATGCCCAGTTTTGCTTCCTGACGCGCCATCGCGGTCAACACTGCCTCTTCACCTACAGAAGTCAACACAATCGAACCCGCATCACCCTTGATGTACACCTGTTCCAAACCCGCGCGCCCCAGTTCATTTGAAATACGCTCACCAAGCGAAAGCATCGCGGCAGACATGGCGGATACACGGTCTTCCTCCACACCTTGTTGCAAAGCCGAAGCCATGATCAAACCGTCCACAGAAACGACGGCTGAAGCCTCGATATCGGGTGCCGCGGCTTGCATATTGCGTAATCGTTCCACCATTTGGTCAGAGCGGGATTTGGACATAATGTTCTCCTGGTACGTGGTCCCGCAATAAGCGGGGAAGTCTGCCAAAGTTTACCATAATTCAAAATCAAGGAGAATACACTTTAAGGCACACTGATCTTATGTAAGTTTTAGACCCGAAAATTTGACCGCCCTTCTGCTTCATGTTAGACTTATTTGTTCATTTGATGAAAATCCGCGCCTTTCTGCCTCTTGTTTTGCTCCTCCTCGCCGCACAGGATTCCCCACCGGTCGCGATCATATCCCCCGCGCCTGATGAAGTCCTTCGCGGCGAATTAACCATCATCGGCACAACGGATGTCATCGGATTCACATCCTCTCAACTGGATTTTTCATACGCTTTCAACCCGACCGACACCTGGTTCGCCCTCCAAACCTCCACCCAGCCCATAGCGGATTCTCCTCTCGCTATTTGGGACACAACCGTCGTTAGCGATGGAGAATACGTGCTGCGATTACGCGTCTTTATTGAAGATGGAACAATTCACGAAGTTGCCGTGCCCGTCATAATCCAAAACGACGCGCCCATATCTATACCGACGCCCATCGTGACCCCCACGCCGAACAAATTGGATGTGGGTTTGCCAACGCCCTTCCTAGTTGCCTCATCACCGACCCCCACGCAAACCCCGCGCCCTACACCGACCTCCTTCCCGAACAACGCCGTGTCCTTGGACCAGACCGCCATATACATCAGCCTCGGTCGCGGCGCTTTGGTGATCGTTGGGTTGTTCATCTTTATGGGTCTCATCCTGCGTTTTCGTAGATATTAAAGCCTGAAACTTGGAACCTGAAAATGACACTCAACAAAACCTTTCTCCTCATCGGACTTGGCAACCCAGGCCGCGAATACAGGGATACCCGTCATAACTTCGGCTTCATGCTCATCGACCGGATCGCTGTCCATTTGAACGCGCGCGGGATGAAGATGCAATCGAAAGCCATCGTCATGGATGCGCGGCACGACGACAAAAAACTCATCCTCGCCAAACCGCAGACCTACATGAATCTCTCGGGTCAATCCGTGCAGGGACTGGCGCATTTCTACAAAGTTCCGAACGAAAACCTGATGATCCTTTCCGACGACCTCGACCTGCCCTTCGGCACCATCCGTATCCGCGCTTCAGGCGGTCCAGGCGGTCAGCGTGGGCTGGGGAACATCATCGAAAAATTAGGCACGAAGGAAGTGCCTCGCCTGCGCCTCGGCATTGGTCGCCCGCCTGGGAGAATGGATCCCGCCGCGTACGTCTTGCAGAACTTCTCGAAGAATGAGATGAAATCCCTTTCCGAGATCCTCGATCGCGGAGCAGACGCGGTCTTCGCCTTCGTGGATCATGGTTTGAACAAGGCGATGAATGATTTCAATGGTGGTGTGAAGGAATAAAACGATGGTCGAATGGGTGAAGCCCGTATCGAGACCACCACTAACCAAAGCCCTTTTGCTGCATGATGGTTCCGATACGCCTTCGGCTATCGCCTCAGGCTACTCAACCATCGGCGAATAATTATTATGCAACTCATCCTCGATAACATCCGCTCGCTCGCTCCCTATCGGCAGTTGCTGACGGAAATCGGGCAACCCAAACACACCCCATTGGGTCTTGGCTTGCCTCGTTCCGCGCGTCTGCCGATCCTTGCGGCGTTACTGGAAGATACAGATCGCCCAATCCTGC
>DATDAG010000550.1:0-3225 GCA_036525495.1 Anaerolineales bacterium | reverse complement strand
GGCATTTGGGATATTTCTTTCAGATCCCGTTGCCGATGTTCAAGCCGTATGTGGTCTTTGGTCCCGAAGCGAATCGCAAAGTGCTTGTGACAGAACGAGATAAAGTTGCATGGCGTAACACCGACCCCGTTACAGATCTATTGGATAGCGGCGTGTTGGTCGTGGACGGTGAAGACCATGACCGTTACCGCACACTGATGGAGCCGCCGCTTCATCCTTCCCATTTACCTGAGTACACATCCCAATTCATTTCCCACACTGATAAAGTTTCCTCCCAATGGCAGGACGGCGAAACTATGGACATGCTGGTCGAGAGCCGCAAGATCGCGTTGCTCATCATCATGGACACCTTATTCAGCAAAGATGTTTGGGATGACCTTCACATCATTTGGACTCCCATCCTCAAAGCCATTGAATACATCTCACCTGGAACATGGATCATATGGCGCAAGATACCGCGCCCTGGCTTCAAAAAACATCTCAAAGTATTGGATGACTATCTCTATCGCATCATCGCCGAACGCCGAATGGGGCACTTCGAGCAGGATCTTCTTCAACACCTGATCGACGCAGGACTCACCGACAAAGTCATCCGCGACCAGATGCTCACGATGATGATTGCAGGCCATGACACATCCACTGCCCTGCTGGCATGGACATTTGCTTTACTCGGTCAACATCCTGAAGTCCATCAACGTGTTGTCGAAGAAGTGGACACGATGGATAGATCTCCCTTGCTTGATCAAGTCATCAAAGAGAGCCTGCGTTTGTATCCGCCCATCCACATCGGCAACCGCCGCATCGCAGAAGAGATGGAATTTACGGAGGGGAATGTCCCCAAAGATGAGAGGATGTTCTACTCCATCTACCTCACCCACCGCGACCCTTCCATTTGGGAGAACGCTGACTCCTTCTGCCCCGCGCGTTTCGCCGGCGGACGGAAGACGCCTCCGTTTTCGTATGTGCCGTTCGGCGGCGGTCCGCGGGCGTGTATCGGCGCGGCGTTCGGTCAGGCAGAGGCGCGCATCGTCATGGCGCAATTGCTTAAGACTTATACGTTCGAATTTACAAATCACAAGGTCACCCCTCACATGGGAGCAACACTCGAACCACGGCCTGGGGTGATGATGAAAGTTACAAAAAGATAATATGACTTATTTCGGATTTTTATTACGCTTCTTATTTATCCCCATCCTGATCTTCCTTGCCATAACGCTATGGGACAACAGAAACAATAAACTGATTCAAGGCTTCCGCAACGGGCGCGCGGTGTGGATCGGGATCGCAGTCCACGTGTTCCTTGCCGTGGCATATACCACTCCGTGGGATAACTATCTTGTTGCCACTGGCGTCTGGTACTACAACCCTGAACTAGTGACTGGCATTGTATTCGGCTACGTCCCCATCGAGGAATACACATTCTTTGTCGTTGAAACGATACTTGCAGGACTGTGGTGGTGGTTCCTATCCCGCAGACTATCTCCCCCAGCGAATGAATTCAAGCCGAACAATAAAATCGTGCGGGTTTCCAGCATTAGCCTCATTGTCACTTGGATGGTATTTACCTACTTGTTCTTCAGCGATAACCAGCCTCTGACCTATCTTTCAATCACCCTCTTCTGGGCATTGCCTGCGATTCTTCCGCAACTGTTGTTTGGTGCTGATATTCTGTGGCATTACCGCAAGCTGGTGTTCTGGGCGATCGTGGTCCCAGGGACGTATCTATCGTTGATGGATATTGTCGCATTGCAGGATACAACCTGGTCAATATCCAAAAATCAAACGACAGGAATTCTGTTCTTTGGGATTCTTCCGCTTGAAGAGGTGGTGTTCTTCTTTATCACGAACGTACTCATTACGTTTGGGATGACGCTCCTGCTGGCAAACGTCAGCCAGTCGCGACTGGCGGTAATAAAAAAGATGTTCGAGCAGTTTCAAACTCGAACATCGGCCACTTAATCCTCGGGCGCCTCACGGACAATATACAACGGCCTGCCCTTGGCTTCGTCGTATAGACGGCCGATGTATTCGCCAAGGATACCCAGCGAGATCAGTTGCACACCGCCCAGGAATAGAACAGCGATCAACGTGGTTGCCTGGCCCTCAAAAGCAAGAGAACCATTGATACGCATATATACGACGACAGGAATGGCAAGTGCGGCAATACCCGCAGAGATAAAACCGATGTATGTAGCAACCTGCAACGGAAAATATGAAAAACCTGTAATTGCGTTGATCGCTAAACGGAACATCTTCCTGAACGGATACTTGGTTACGCCTGCCACACGCGCCGCGCGTTTATATTCCACACCGATCTGCTTGAACCCCACCCAGGCAGACATGCCGCGCGGGAATCGATGACGTTCGCGCATCTGTTTCATTACGTCTACAACTTTGCGATCCATTAAACGGAAGTCACCCGTATCGAGCGGGATCTTCACATCGGTGATGCGGAAGATGATTCGGTAGAAAAGCGAGGCTGTCCACAACTTGAACCAGGATTCACCTTCTCTCTCAGCACGCACAGCGTAAACCACCTCGTAACCTTCCTTCCACTTCTTTGACATCTCAAGGATAAGTTCGGGAGGGTCTTGCAGGTCGGCGTCAATGATGACAACCGCATCGCCGCGGGCATAGTCCCAGCCAGCGGTGATGGCGATCTGGTGACCGAAGTTGCGCGCAAAGATGACCGGGCGGACGTGTTTATCCTTCTTCGCAAGTTCACGGATCATTTCGGTGGAACCGTCGGCGGAACCGTCATCCACGAGGACGAGCTCCCAGTTCTTGCGCGTGGATGTCATCACTTCTTTGACTCGGCGGTAGAGCTCGGGGATGTTGTCTTTTTCGTTGAAGATGGGAACAATGATCGAGTATGTGATTTTCATTTTATCTTGGCCGGGATTCATTTCCAGTGTGGTATCAGCCTGTAAGGTCGAAGCAGGTTTGGGTGAGTCGCGCAGCGGAGGCTATTCCTTTTTTTTCCTAAGTTTAATGCGTCCACTCCGTACGGGCGGGTTGACTTTTTCGGGCGGCGCCACAAATCGCTTCGAACCGTCGTCTTTGAACGCGGGTAATCCCAATACCTTTCGCTGAACATAGGCAGCAATGACAACCACAGAAGCCAGCACAGGTACAACCAGCAACGCGCCAAGTATGCCCTCGAGGATAGTCGCGATCAGGATAACGATAAAGACCAACCCTTCGTTCATATGCACACTGCGCCCC